>QEUY01000127.1 GCA_003577365.1 Chloroflexota bacterium
GCTGGCGACCACCTCGTCCCCGCGGCGGAACAACATCCCCGGCAGCAGTTCGACCGGTTTGGCCGCATCCAGCCGGCTGACCAGTTCGAGGAAGGTATATTCCGCCTCACCCTTGAAGACATAGTCCACATAGGCGCTGTGCGGCGGCTGCACCGACTCGTCGGGCAGGATCGTCAGATGCGGCCCGCCCAAGACGGTGGTCAGCCCGCGTTTCTTCGCCAGCGCCGCCATCTCCCATGCATCTTGAATCAATGGCGTGGTGGCCGTGATCCCGATCAAACCATAGGGTTTGCCCTGCGCCTCAGCCAGGTCGATGTAATAGTCTACGCCCACGTCCTCGATGGCCGCGTCGTAGATCATGACCTCGTGCCCGCCCTCGCGCAGCACCGCCGCCAGATAGCCCAGCCCCAGCGGGATATGTTTGCGCTCGCTCCAGACCTTGGCCTCTGGACTGGCTAGAATGACACGCATCGGCTAGATCGCGCCTTCGACTTCGACCGCCTTGCGCAGCGCCGTCTTCTCTTTGTGCGGGATAAAGGTGCGCAGCGCGATGCGCATGTTGCGCGGCAGGTTCAGCCAAAAATCCTTGGTCTTCAGCCGGCGGATGATCGGGGAGGGGCGCAGATAGAACTGGCGGTAGGCCTTGCGGTACATCTCCTCCACCAGTTCGGCGGTCATCTCGCCCATCTCATAGCGCGCCTTCTGGTCAAAGAAGACATAGTCTTCCCAGTCGTTGATCAAAAAGCGCCCCTGGCGTTTGATGATCTCATAGACCTTGGTCCCTGGATAAGGGGTCATCATCGAGAAGTTGGCGATCACCGGGTCGAGTTCAATCGCAAAGTCGATCGTGCGCTGCATGGTTTCGCGCGTCTCGCCGGGCAGCCCGATGATCATAAACGCGATCGTCTCCAGCCCCACCGCCTCGGCGTTTTTGAAGGCCTGGCGGATGGTGTCGTGGTCGACCTTCTTGTCAATGCTCTTGAGGATTTCGGGGTCGCCGCTTTCCACGCCAAAGGCGGTGCGCTTGAGACCGGCCTGCTTGAGCAGCCCCAGCATCTCCTTGCTCGCCAGGTTGGCACGGATGCCGTTGACAAAGATCCAGGGCACATGGTTGAGCTTGTTCTCGATCAACATCGTCGCCAGCTCCTCCAAGCGTTTGACGCGGATGTTGGCGCTGTCGTCGAGCACGCCGATCTCCTGTGCGCCCAAGTCTTCGACCAGGTGCCGCCATTCGGCCACCACATTTTCCGAGCTGCGGCTGCGCCACTTGATCGGCATGATGCTCTGGCTGCAGAAGGTGCAGCGATAGGGACAGCCGCGGCTGGTCATGATGCTAAAGCTGCGCGCGCCGTCGACATGGTCGGTGGCCGGCTGCAAGTTCGTATAGCGTTCCATCTTGAAGAGATGGTAGGCGGGCCAGGGCAGGCTGTCCAAGTCCGCGATTGGGTTGCGGTCGGGGTTGTTGTGGATCTGCCCGTCGCTGGTCTTGAAGCTGACGCCGAGGCAATCCTTGAAGATCTCATTCTCGGGGTGCATAAAGGCTTCGGTGCGATATTCGGGCTGGTCTTTCAGATAGGTCTCCAGCCGTTCGCAAATATCGATCCACGCCTCTTCGCCCTCGCCGCGCACGACGACGTCGACATAGGGTTTTTCACAGCTTTCCTCGGGCAGCACGCTGACATGTGGCCCCCCCAAGACGATCAGACAGTCGTGTACTTCTTTGATCATGCGCGCCGTGCGCCAGGCCTGTTTCACCTGCGGCGTGTTGGCGGTAATCCCGACGATGTGAGGCCGGAAGCGCTGGACAAACTCGGCCACCGGCTCGTCTTCGACATCGCAGTCGAAGACGACCACGTCATCGCCGCGGCGCTCGCTCATCGCGCCCAAATACGCCAGCCCCAAATGCGCTGTCGTCCGCGTGTCGATGGGCAGACGAAATCTTGGGTTGATCAATGCTACACGCACAGAATTCCCTCCTTGAACAAGGGTCGCCTCCAACAAGGGCTTGCCGGTCAAGCGTACCGGTCAGTTCGAGATGACCAGGATTCTACCATGGGGCCGACCGTCACCCAAATTTGTATGAAGAATTTCAGAAAAATTAATAGCTCCCCACGCGCGCATCGACTTCACGCGCCCAAGCGTCGATGCCGCCCGCCATGCTGACGGCCTGCGTCCAGCCCTGCTGGCGCAGCCACGCCACCACCTGGGCGCTCCGCACCCCATGGTGGCAAAAGACCACGATCGCGGCGTCCTTGGCCTGCGCCGCGACCGGCAGTGCAGCAATGCGCTGTTCGGCCAGCACGCTGAGCGGGACATAGGCGATTGCGTCGTCGGCGATGCGCGCCGCCTCGATCTCGTGCGGCTCGCGCACATCCAGCCAGACAAAGTCTTTCCCGGCCTGTTGCTTGGCCGCTACCTCCTTGACGCTGATTTCCGGCGCCCCATAGGCGTTGGGCATGGTCTGCGTTCCTCAATATAGGCAGTGGGCAATAGGGAGTGGGGAGTAGGCAGTGGGGGCAGAATCTAAAGTGCCGGTCCGCCTTCTGCCCCTACTCCCCACTCCCCATCTTGCGATTATACAGTGCTGAGATGTCGATGTCGGTGATCGCATGTACGCCGCGGATCTCGCTGAAATTCTCTTTCAACAGCCGCTGGATGCCCAGCTTCATCGTCAACAGGCTGATGGGGCAGTCAATGCACGCCCCCAGCATTTTCACATGCGCGATGCCCTTCTCGTCCACATGCAGCAGTTGCACGTCGCCGCCGTCCATATAGAGCGTGGGCCGGTAGCCGTCCAACACCGTCTGAATGCGTTCTTCCAAGGTTGCGCTGTCCGATTCCGCCATCCTCTGTCCTTGTTGTCTTGCCGCTCTGTTCAGCGGACCAACGGGTCAATCGGCTGGCGTCCGGCAAACCCGGCATCCGTTTCGTGCCAGAAGGCGATGTCGTCTTCGCCATATTGCCAGCACAGATAGATCTCGCGTCCGTCGCGCGTGCCCAAGAAATCCACTAACCCGCTGTCGATATCTTTGATCTGGACCCCCAGGGCCAAGATGCCCTTGACCCCTGTCTCCAGCTTGCCGAACTCCAGCGCCAACTCGCCTGCCTCTTTCGAGCCGCCATTGGCCGCGGCGGCGCGCAGCGCAGGCCAGGCCGCCGAGCGCAGTTGCAGAATCGCCCGCCGTGCTGCCTGCACCATAGCCATTAGCTCTTTGACACGCGGCAACACGGCGCGCGCCTCTGCCAGCGTATAGGTGCGGGCACTCATCCAGAGCACTCCATTGGCCCGTGTGGGCCGTGTGGGCCGTCGTCAACTTGTCGAGGGGATGCGCCCATGCGCTGAAACAGAGGGCGAGGGGAATGCCCCCTCGCCCTTCAAATGGGCAAGCCCACCGCAGGTTTAGTGCCCGCAGCTTCTCTCCGGCACAGCTTGACCGTCATGGGTCTGCGCTGTGCGGAAGCTGCTGCCACAGCCACAGCCGCTCACGGCCTGTGGGTTGTCGATGTGGAAACCGCCGCCCATCAGGTTGTCAACATAGTCAATGTTGGAGCCGTCGATATAGAACAGGCTGGTGGGGTCGACGAGCACGCGCAGCCCATGCTGCTCCCACACCATGTCATCCTCGCGCTGCTGGTCGTCAAAGGTCATGCCGTACTGCATCCCGCCGCAGCCACCGCCCTTGACAAACACGCGCAGGGCATGGGTCTCGGCCATGCCTTTTTGGTTCAGAATCCCACTCAGCTTTTCGGCTGCCGCCGGGGTCATCGTCACCATCGATCACCATCTCCTTTGTCTAGTTCGCAAAGATCAAACAACTTCAGATACTATCCATCTGCCGCCGGCTCGACGCTGCGCGCCATGCCCGCGGCCTAGCCACCGATCTGGTTCATCACCCGATTATGCGCAAACTTGCCTTCGGACAGGCTGTGGCCCCATGGTTTGTGATAGGCGCCGTCGCGCATCAGCGCCCGGATCTCGTCAAAGCTTGCCCCGGCGCGCAGCGGCGTCAACAGGTCGACCTCGTCGTCGCGCAGCAGGCATAGCCGCAGCTTGCCGTCGGCAGTCAAGCGTACACGCCCACAGCCCTGGCAAAACGGCTCGGTCACGCTGCTGATAAAGCCCAGCGTGCCCATGGCCCCCGGAATCCGGAAGGGGCGGCTGGGGTCTACATAGTCATAGCCCACTTCTTCCAGCGGCCCAAAGGCGGCTTCGACGCGCTGGCGCATTTCTTGGAATGGGACGACGTTTTCCTGTTGGAAATCGCTCACGCCGCCAAAGGGCATCATCTCGATAAAGCGCATTTCCCAATCATTTTCCAGCGTCAGGCGCGCCAGGTCGACAATATCGTCGTCGTTGAAGTGGCGCACGACGACACAGTTGAGCTTGAGCGGTGTCATGCCTGCCGCCTCGGCGGCGCGGATGCCGCGCCACATGTCGTCGAACTTGCCCCAGCGCGTGATGCGGTTGAACTTCTCCGGGTTCAGCGTGTCGATGCTGATGTTGACGCGGCGCAGCCCGGCCTCGGCCAGCGGCTGGGCCAGCTTGTCCAGCAGGATGGCGTTGGTGGTCATCGCCAAGTCTTCGATACCCGGCACTGCGGCGATGGCGCGCACCAGTTCGACCACGTTGGGCCGGATCGTCGGCTCGCCGCCCGTCAGCCGGATTTTGTTGACGCCCAGGCTCGCCCCCACCCGCACCAGGTAGAGCAGCTCCTCGTCGCTCATCAGTTCATGGCGCGGGCGGAAGGTCATCTGCTCCGGCATACAATAGACACAGCGCAGGTTGCAGGCGTCGGTCAGGCTGATGCGCAGGTAATGAATATGCCGCCCATAGCGGTCGAAGACCTTTTCAACCGGGTATCCGTCCGGCGGCGGCTCCAGCGTCACCCGCCCCAACGGACTTGTGTGGAGTGCTATGCTGTTGCTCACGCCTGTACACCGTTTCTCTCGATCAGTGGAATCGCCGCCGCTTGCGGGGTGCCCACCCGATAGGTGCAGCAGCCGCCGTCTTCGGCGATCACGCGGATACGTTGGCAGGGCTGGCCCATCAGCTCGTTGATCAACGCCTGATCCATCATGCAGAGTTCCCCATGCTCGCCGGAGACGGCAGCATAGGGGCAGTTGCACTTGTGCAGCAAATAGCCGCCCGCGCTGTCTTCGGCCTCTTCCCAGCGCGCCAGATAGCCGCGCTCGTTGAGGAAATGGGTGACCCGCTCCAGGCGCGCTTCGGTCGGCAGACCGGCCAGATCGTCCTGCAAGTCGCGCGCAAATTCGTGCGCCATGGCGCGAAAGGCGCATTCTACTTGATCCGGCGGCAGAACCTGTTTCAACTGGCGCACCAGCCCGGCGGCCAGGGCCGCAAAATTGTCGGGAAAAAGCTCGTTCGCACCGGGCGTCAGGGCATAGACCTGCTGCGGACGCCCCACATTGCCCCTGCGGTCCAACCGATCCACACAGATCAGATTGTCGCCTTGCAGGATGTCCAAATGATGGCGCACTGAAACCGGCGCCATCTCCAGCGTCTCGGCCAGTTCGGCCACGGTGGCGCCGTTGCGTTCTTTCAGGATCTCCAGAATGTGCTTGCGTACCGCGTGCACGGCGTTCTCTTCCTGTCAGCCCATCCGTCGGGGTCGAGCGATGGTTTTACCCCTTGCGGAACTATACCATAGGGCTGCGCCCGCGTCAATTATTCTCAAAATGGTTATAAATATTCTGGCCTTTGCGTCCTTTGCGGTGAATTATCTTCTTTGCGGTCAATCCGCTCAACGTAATTCTAAGATGGCGACGGGGCCGTCTTGATAGAGCAGCGTGGCGCGCCCAGATTGCAGCAGGGAATCGACTTTCAGAATGGGTTCGGAAAAATGGCCGTTGGCGCCGATATAGACATAGCGCACGCCGCGGGCCAGCAGGTCGTCGGCTACGCCCGCAATCTGGGCCGGGTCGCCCTCCAACTGCGCCACGAGGGCAGCCGTCTCTAATACCTCGCGGTGATAGGTCTGGCCGCCCAAACTCGTCAGCATCACCGCCGCGGTCATGCCGCGCCGGGTAAAATAGGGCAGCCAATAGCCCGCGTCGGTGCCGCCGGGGGTCGTCCCCAGCCAGTTATACGTATTCACCGCAAAGACCGCATCGGGCGGCAGGTTGTCTCTGATCCACGCCATCGCCCGCACATCGGCCTCGGCGACAAAGAGATTATCAGGCTCCATCTCGCCCACGCGCTGCCTTGCACCGGGCACACCGGTCGCCAAGACGAGCGCGGCCAGCGCCACTGTCCCCCACTTGCGCCGTTCCGGCGGCAGCCAGTTCACGATCTCCTGCGCGCCTGCACCGATGATCAGCCCAAAGGGGAGATAGAGCATAATCAGCACCGCGCCCAGGTTGGTCACGTTGAGCATGGGGATGCCGAGCCGGTAGGTGCTGCCCACCGCCAGCAGCAACAGCAGCCAGCCCGCGGCCAGCCGGCTTACCCGGTTGCCGGCCAGCAGGCCAACGACCAGCGCCGCGGCAACCAGCGCCAGCAGCCATGTCCTGGCCGCCAGGACGGGGACACTCGACCAGGGGAACTCATAATAGCCTGCCATCACCTCAGCCAACTGCTCCTGCGAGACCACGGTCTGCGTTTCCATGGCGCGGTTCGAGGCCGCATAGACGGACAGCGCAGGCAGCAGCACCGGCAGCACCAGCAGCAGCGACATCGCGCCGACCCCGGCCATCCACAGCAGCGAGTGCCCCAGCGCGGCGCGGCGTTGGCGCTGCTGCCAGAGCAGGCTGCCCAGGCTCACCGCCAGCAGCGGCAGATAGAAGGCCGCCACGCGGAAATGCAGCAGAAAGACGCCCGCCGTCAGCATGGCGGCCAACGCGCCCGACCAGAGCGCAGCACCTCGCCGCCTTTGCCACAGGCGCGGCCCGCCGGCGATGGCCGTATGGGTGACACACCAGGCGATCAGCAGCACCGCTTGGCTGGAGACCTGGGTAAATCGCCCCCAATTGACATAGAAGGCAGGCATGTGCGACCACAGCCCGACCGCTACTGCGGCCACCAGCCCGCCCAGCCGGTAGCCCTTGCGCTCCAACACCAGATAGACGCCTAACCCGCACAGCCCATTGAGGAACTGCGCCGTCCACAGCAGCGCCGTATGGGCGGGCGTCTGCGCCAGCCCCATTACGGCGGCGCTCAGGCTGTGTAGCCCCATGTGATACATGTCGAGCGGGATGGGGAAGTAGGGTTCGAGCGTGCTGGGCAGCCTGCCCTGCTCGGCGGTTAGCTGTGTCAGCAGCACATGGTGCAGTGAATCGGCCTGGGCCGGGAAAGGATAGCGGTGCGCCATCCACAGCCGTGTGCCGAGGGTCAGGCCAAAGACGCCCAGCGCCGCCCATTCGAGCGGCGCAAAGCGAACGATCTCATGCCAATCGCGGCGCAGCCGCCACGCCGTGAACCCTGCGCCGGCCAGCAGCAGCGCCGCCAGCGTCATGGGTCCCAGCGCCACACCCGGCAGCAGCAGCCGCAGCCCGTAGAAGAGCAGCGGGTAGCTCACGATCCCCAGCCCCGCCGCCACGATCCAACGCTGCAGCCCGGGCCACTCGCGCCAGCCCTCACTGAGCGCCAACAGCGCCCAGCCTGGGACCCAGATCGCGATGCCGAGCGCCAGGAGCAGCCGCAACTCGGTCAACATCGCTCCACTCGACCCCGTTATTGGGAGTCGCTAGGGAGCGGAAGCTGGTCATAGACCAGCGGTCCCATATCCACTTGCGCATCCGGCTCGACCGTGATCACCAGGTCTTCGTTGACACCGGGTTTGCGCAAAATATAGCTGGTGGCTACCAGGTCCAGCACCAGCCCATAGCGCCCCGGCGGCACATTGTTGATCACAAACATGCCGTTCTCGTCGGTGTTGGTCTGCGGCGATTCCTGGGCGCGATAGCGAAAAGCGGCGATGGCCCCCGCGTTTTCCGTGCTGGTGAGGGCGTCGGCAACGGCAATGATCATGCCAGCGACCGGGACTTCGCCTTGGTCGGAGTGCACCAATAGCACGCCGGTCACCGCGCCGGTTCCCGGCGCGGTCTCGACGCGCGGCACGCTGACCGGGGTCGCCAAGGGCGAGACACTTGGCTGCGCCAAGGGTGATTCGCTCGCCCGGGCCAGCGGTGATTCTGGTTGCGGCGGAGACGCAGCCTCTGCCACCGGGACGGTCGCCGTGACCGTCCTTGTAGCTGCCGACTCCGTAAATGCCGGCTCGGCGGATTCCGTAGAG
>QEUY01000128.1 GCA_003577365.1 Chloroflexota bacterium
GACCGACGGCTCCGAGCGCACCTCAGTCAGCACGCTCAAATCTTCGCTGGAACCACCGGCCATGATCATGGCAAACGCGCATGTCATACGCTACCCAATATGCTCAACATAATGCTGCGAATATTTCGGTGTTGGACCAAACTGCACCCTTGTGCCGTGACAGCTCTCGTAGGTGCAGTTTGCGGTGCTGCTGGTGGCGCGCACATCCTGGGCGATGTGCCTGTGCGCGCCACAAACGGCGCCGATACCGCCCCTACGCTTTCTTGCGTCTTTCGTCTTTGCGTACTTTGCGCCCTCTGCGGTTCACTTGTGGGCAAGAGAGCAACATGCGTGATTCAGTTCGTCGCGCCGCCGGCGACGGGTTTAGATCGTCGCGCCGTCGGCGACGATGCCGTCTTGCGGAAAGGCCGTCTCGTCGCGCCCGCTGTTGATCAGCACATTGCGCCCCACGCGCGCGCCGTCGGGGATGTAGGCCCCCTTGCCGATCACGGTGATGCCCGCGCTGAGACGGTCGGGCATCTGCTGATTGGGCACAGCCTCATCGCCGGTTCCGACCACCGCGCCCGTGCCGATCATGACCTGTTTGTCGACCACCACCTTGTCGAGCAGCGCGCCGGGGCCGATCCAGGTATCGTTCATCACCACACTGTCTTTGACCACCGCGCCGGGGCTGACATAGACGCCAGGGCTGAGCACGCTGTTGACCACCATGCCGCGCACCACACAGCCGTTGGAGACCATGCTGCTGACCGCCTTAGACTGCGGGCCAAACTTGGCCGCAGGGCGCTCTTCCGAACGTGTGTGGACGGGCCACTGGTCGGTATAGAGATCCAGCGCCGAGTCGGGCTTGAGCAAGTCAAGGTTGGTCTTCCAGTAGGAATCTACCGTGCCTACGTCGACCCAATAGCCCTCAAAGCGGTAGGCCATCACGCGGTCGCCGGCGGCGATCATGGCGGGGATCACGTCCTTGCCAAAGTCGATGCGTGGCGTCTCCTTGCTGCCCTCGGCCAGCCGCCGCTCCAGGCTCAGCGCGTTAAAGACATAGATGCCCATCGACGCCAGGTTGCCCTTATCGCGCTCCTTGGGCTTTTCATAGAACTGCACAATGCGCTGGTCTTCGTCGACCTGCATGATGCCGAAGCGGTCGGTCTCCTCAATCGGCACAGGCATGACGCCGATCGTCAAGGCCGCGCCGGTGGCCCAGTGATGCTCCAGCATGGGCATATAGTTCATCTTATAAATGTGGTCGCCGGAGAGGATCAAGACGGTATCGGCGCGGCTTTCCCAGATAAAATCCATATTCTGAAAAATGGCATCCGCCGTGCCGGCATACCACTGCTGGCCCTTGCGCTGTTGATAGGGCTGGAGCAGCCGCACCCCGCCGCGGCTGCGGTCGAGATCCCAGGGCTTGCCGATGCCGATATGCTCGTTGAGGCTGTGCGGGCGATACTGCGTCAACACGCCTACGGTGTAGATGCCACTGTTGACACAATTGCTCAAGGTAAAATCGATAATCCGAAATTTGCCGGCAAAGGGCACTGCCGGTTTGGCCCGTGCTTCGGATAAGACGGTGAGACGAGTTCCTTCGCCGCCCGCCAGGATCATCGCGACTGTTTTCATGGGTGCGCTCGCTAATTGACGCCGGGTTTACAGAGGATCATTAGGGCTTTGTTCAACCGCATCGCAACCCGGCGTCTCTGCGCCCGGCCTGCGCCCACAAGGTCGCATTGGCTGCCGTGCGGCGCGGTATTTGGGCAAGTCCGAAGGTGCAGGTATAATATCAGGTCGCGATTTACGTCAACATCGAGCTGCGGGAGCGCCGGGCTGAGATCGCCGCGGTTCATATTTGCTCGGCGGATCATGCCGCCTGATGAGCGTGAGGGCGCTGGTCACTGATGACACACTGCCTTCCATGACTTTCACCTTTCCATGACTTTGATTTAGCGATTACTCACTTATCTATTTCACACTTACCCATTTCTCACTTACAGGAGGAAAGCGTGCTGCAACGCCAAACCCAAACAGCAGCTTTCTGGCGCGACCAGTTTGAGGTCACCTCAAGCGATTTAGACTTTCTCTATACCTTGCTCTTGGATGCCCAGACGCCCAAGACTTTGGAGGAACTGTCGCTGGCGCTGATCCAGGAGTATATGCGGCGGGAAAATTCCAAGATCGAGTCCGAATTGGCCAAAGGCAAAGTCTATCTGCCCAAGGAACGCTACGAAGTCGGCCAGACGCTCGTCTTTCCGGCGCTGGACTTTGCCACCGGCGAAGTGATCGGCGTGCGCGCCGGGCAGAACCCCGAACACGGCGACTTTGAGGTAATCAAGGTGCGCTTTGCCGCCACAGGCCAACCGCGCGAATTTGCCGCCGGTCTGCAGAGCGCCCACCGGCTCAACCAAACCAACGGCGACCGTTTGATCCACGACGAGGCGATGCTCTCCGCCGAGGAAGTCTATTCGCTCTATGCCGGCGAGATCGACGAAAGCATCCTCTATGCCCTAGAGGAAGGCGAACGCAGCGAAGAGTTTGTCCAGGTCGGCGACCAGTGGCTGCTGGCCGATATGCTGGCCGAAGTGCATGTCGGCCATCTCAATATCGCCGAAGCCTTGATTGAAGTCAAAGGCAGGCCGCTCACCACCGACGAACTTCTGGCCGATGTCGAGCTAGACGCCAACGCCGGCGCTTCGATGCAGCGCATCAGCCTCGAACACGCGCTGGCCAAAGACCCGCGCTTTGACCGCGTTCAGCGCGACGGCGAACCGGCCTGGTTCCTAACACGCATGGAGCCTGCCGAGGTGGTTAAAACGCCGCTGGCGCTGCGCCCCACCAGCGTGCGCTATAACCGCGCCCTGCTCAGCGTCGAACTGCTCCAGACCGAATGGGAGCTGGACGACGAATGGGGCGAAAGCACGCTCAGTTCCGAACTGCCCACGATTGTCCCCAATACCAGCCTCACGCTCACCTATCCGCACCGGCGCTGCGGCACGCTGCCCCTCAACGGGCGCACGCGCAGCTTCTTCCCTACCGGCGGCGGCAAAGCGACCATTCAATTTGTCGATGGCCGCTGGAGCGCCCAATACACCGGCTGGGTGGTCAACGAAGGCCGCTATGTCACGGGGCTGGGCAAGTGGATGGAAGACCACGCCCTGCCGGTCGGCGCGATCATCACGCTGGAGCGCACGGCCAACCCCGGCGAAATCCTGGTGGATTTCCGCACCCGCCGCCCCAAGCGCGAATGGGCGCGCATCGCCACACCGGACCTCGACAATCTGCGCCTGACCTTCGAGATGAACAAAATCCAGGTCGCCTGCGAATATGACGAAGCCATGATCGTGGCCGACACCGACCCGGAAGCCATCGATCAACTACGCGAAAAGCTGGTCACTTCCAGCGTGGAGCTGCCGGAGATCGTCGAGCAGATCGTGCCGGAACTGACCAAGCTCAACCCGGCAGGGACCGTCCACGCCAAAACCGTCTACAGCGCAGTCAACATTGTGCGCCGCTGCCCGCCCGGCCCGATCTTTTACCTGCTGATCAGCAACCCGCGCTTCCGCGATGTCGGCGGCGGTTTCTTTGCGCTGGCCTAGCCCGGTCGCTGCATAGGGAGAACTCTCATGAGCCATACGGTTACACTGCGGCGTATCACCCGTTTCCGCCCCACACTCGACACCAAGTTCCATATTGACTATGCGTGGTGGGAGCAAAGCGGGCGCGACTTCCGGCTCTATCTGCGCGACCAGTTGTGCGATGAATGCCGCGAGCGTTTCGCCGACCACCAAAACACGGAGAATGTCGACTGGGTGGACCCGGACACCGGCGAAGTCCACCAGACGGATGCCCTGCGCGAGTGTCTGCGCACGCGCTGCGCCAACGACCCCGACTATATCAACGAGCGGCTGCCGTTGGCCTCGGCCTGCTTCCGCATCTTTCTCGCCAACAACAATGCGCCGCTCTCGCCCAATGAACTGCACCAGCTTCTGCCCTGGCTCTCGGCGGAGTTGATCCTGCGCACCCTGGGCGGGGAGCGTGTCTATCTGGGGCTGCGCCCGGCAGAAGCGTAGCGCCTTCGAATAGTCGGCGGGGCAGGCCGCATATCGCCGCGATCTGCCCCGTACATTTCGCCAAATCCTCTGCGTCAAGTCCTCTGCGCCTCACGGCTGTGCCGCGCACGCCGCCGCAATCAACGCACAGGCTTGATCCGGCACAGGCGGCGTGCCAATCTCCACCGTCCCGACCACCAGTTCATCGCCGCTGCCGTCTGCCTGCGGCACACGCGCTCCCGTTGCGGGATCGTAGAGTCCTATCACGACCGGCCATGCTCCAGGCTGCCCAGTCTGCGCCGTCTCCGGCACGCGTAGCTGCCGCCAGTCGGGCAGGTGGCCGCGATCCACGAAATTGGCCGGGGTCGTATCGTCAACCACCAGCCGCGGCGCGCCGTCCTGCTGATCCTGATTCTCACCCTCTCGGCGCAGATGCACAAAGGCGGCCACGCCATCGGGCCAGGCTGCCGTCTGCCAGTCGAGCCACAGGTCAAGCGGCGCGCCGGGCCACAGGGGAGTCTGCGGCAGCCAGGCCGTCGCCGCCAAGCGGCCCTCAGGGGTCGCAAACTCGGCGCGGGCCGTCGTCAGCGGCACGCCCAGCGCCGCGCCGAGGCGCACGCCCCAGTCGCGCTGCCCGATCAGACCGTCCAGCCGCAGCAGATCGCCCGTGCGGTCGCGGCCATAGAGCGCGGCCAGCGCCGCCTGCGCATTGCCCGCCAGCGCGCCTGCCACCGGCTGCGCCAGCCCTGGCGTAGCCTCTACCACCACCCCCCAGGCGCGCGGCAGATAGAGCGGCAGGGTCGTGATGCGGATGCGGTCGCCCGGCTGCCACGCCGCCGGCGGCAGCCAGACCAGCGCCGGCGGCGTGGCGTCGGCAAAACGATGGAGCAGATTGCCCGCCGGGTCGCGCAGCGTCACCTGCGGGGCCATGCTGGCCGGGTCAAAGCCGCGGCCCACCTGCCATTCGCTGGTCACCTGCGTCTGCCGCCAGCGCGGCCAATCGCTCGCCGCCACCGCTGCCAAGCGCAGCGGCGACTCCCCCTCCACCGGCCCCGGACGGCGCGCAAAGCTGTAAAACGCCTCTGGGATGACCTTGGCCGCTGCGCCCTTGCGCAGCAGCAGAAAGCCGTCGGCGGCGTCGACCACGCCCCACCCCCCCGCCAGCATCGCCTCCACCTGCGTGCGCACATCGCCGGGGGCCATGTCGGTGGCCGTGGTCACATCCAGCAGCGCCCACTCCGCCACGCCGGGCGGCTCTAGACCGATGGGGAACTGATAGACAAAGCGGCGCAGGCTGACATGGGGATGTACGGCCGCGGTCGCGGTGACGGCGGCATCGCGCGGCAGTTGCGCCGTAAAGCGCGCCAGCAGCCGGTGATGGGCATCGACCGGCGGCGGGTCATAGGCTGCGCCGCCCGGCCCCCGGCCCGCCGCCGCATAGCTTCCCACCGCCCAGCCTGCGATCCACAGCCCGATCGCCAGCGCGGCCAGCGGGCGCAGCGCCGTGGCGGAATTGCGCGCCAGCGCCGCCGCGGCCATGGTCAGCGACGACGCCGCAGGCAGATGTTGAAAGCTGCTCGACGTGCGGTTGAGCCGCGCCGCGGTCACACGCCACAGCCGCGCCAGCCCCAAGGCCGCAGCCGCCGCAAAGTAGACCACCACCGGCGCGCTGTAATGAAAGTCGCCATAGTACTGCGCCGGGTAGGCGCTGAGCAGGTTGGCGAGCAGCACCGGCGCGCTGATCAGCAGGAGCTCCGGGGCCAGCAGCGAGAGAAAGCCGTAGGGCGCAAGCAGACCGCGCAGATAGGCCAGCCGCGCCGGTTCGGTCGCCACCGCCCAGACAAGCCGCGGCCGTGTCCAAAAGCTGCGCGCGATGTCCAAAGGAGAGTCGCCCAGCGCGCCGTAGCGCCGGAAATAGCCGCTCTCGGCCACGCCGTAGACCTGCACGGCGTGCGCCGGGACGATGACAAAGGTGGCGACATAGAACCAGGCCAGGCTCGCCAGCGCCAACCCGCCGCCCAACAGCGCCGGCCCCAGCCCTCTGCGCTGCACCCCAGCGCCGCGCCACGCCACCCACACGCCCAGCCCGGCGGCCAGCAGCGCCATCTCCTCCTTCACCGCCGCCACCAGGATCACCGCCGCGGCCGCCTGCCCCCAGCGCCGCGCCTCCACCGCCCACAAAGCCCACAGGATCAACGGCACGGCCAGGGGCGCGGCGTGAAACTCGGTCAAGACCGCGGACTGAAGCTGCGGCGTCAGCAGATAGGCCGCGGCCAGCGCCAAGGCCAGCGGCCGCGTCAGTTGGCGCAGCGGCTCCCACTGCCAAATCTGGCCGCGCGCCGCCGGCGGCAGCGTATCGTCCAGCAGACGCAGCGCCAGCGCATAGAGCAGCCACGCGCCCGCCGCCACCGCCGCCACCTGGAGCAGCAGCAAGGCGCGCACATCCTCCCACAGCCACAAGACCGGGCTGATCAGCGCCAGGATCGGCTCGACATGGTCAGTCATGCGCGTGGCGATAAAGCCGTTGTCGGTCATCTCCACAAAGCGGCCGCGGCTGCTGTTCCAGACGGCCTGTGCGATCTGGCCGAGGTCGGCCTTGTGGGTGCGCATGCCGGCGTGCTGGGCCAGCGCCAGCCGGCCAAAGACGGCGACATAGAGCAAGGCCAGGGCGGCCAGCGTCACGCCATAGCCGTCGACGGCGAGACGGGGCCGCCGCGCCGTGTCTGGAGATGGTTGAGACGGGCGCGTGCGCGGGGAGGTCACAGGTCAGACCGCAGTCAGGGGCAGCGCCGCGGCCAGCGCCTCCGCCACTGTGCGCGCCTGTTCGGCGGTCAAGAGCGGGTGCATGGGCAGCGATATGATCTCGCCGGCCAGCCGCTCGGTCTGGGGCAAGCGCGTCTGCGCTTGGGGCAGATGGGCATAGGCGGGTTGGCGATGGATAGGGACCGGATAGTGGATGCCTGTGCCGACGCCCGCGGCCTGCAGCCGGGCGCGCACGCCGTCGCGATCCGCCACGCGCACGACATAGAGATGATAGACATGGCGGCAGCCGGGCCGCTCCACCGGCAGCGCCGCGCCAGGAGGCAACTGCGCCGCATAGACCGCGGCCAGGGCGCGCCGCGCCTCGTTCCAGGCGTCCAGATGGGGCAGTTTGGCGCGCAGAATGGCGGCCTGCATCTCGTCCAACCGGCTGTTCATGCCCGGCGTTTGCGAGACATAGCGCGCCTGGGGCGTCCAGCCATACTCACGCAGCAGCCGCACGCGCGCCGCCAGGTGCGGGTCGGCGCTGACCACCGCGCCGCCGTCGCCCAGCGCGCCCAGGTTTTTGGTCGGGTAAAAAGAGAAGCAGCCCAGATCGCCCCAAGCGCCGACATGCCGCCCGCGGACGAGCGCGCCGTGCGCCTGGGCGCAGTCCTCGATCACGCGCAGCCCGGCGGGCCGCGCCACCGCCAAGATCGTCTCCATGTCGGCAGGGTGGCCGTAGAGATGGACAGGGATCACGGCCTTGGTGCGCGGGGTGATGGCCGCGGCCAGCGCCGCCGGGTCGAGCGTGTAGGTAGCGGGGTCCACGTCGACAAAGACCGGCGTCGCCCCCGCCAGCATGATAGCGGCCGCGGTCGCCACCGCCGTATGCGCCACGGTGATCACCTCGTCGCCGGGGCCGATGTCACAGGCCCACAGCGCCAGGTGCAGCGCATCCGTGCCAGAGTTGACCCCCACGCAGCCGATCTGCGCGCCCGGCGCAAGGCGGCTGTGACCGGCGATATAGGCGGCGAACTCCTCTTCAAACGCCGCGGTCTCGCGGCCCAGGATATACCAGCCGCTGTCCAGCGTGCGGGTGATGGCGGCGTCGACGGCGGCGCGCACGCTCTGCGTTTGGCCCAACAGGTCTACCAGCGGGATCGAAAGGCTCATGGTGACTGTACCGTACTTGCTTGATCGCGCACATAAAACCGTAGGGGCCGCCCCCTGTGGCGGCCCGTGGGTCATGCCGCCCCCTGTGGCGGCCCGTTTTGCCGGCGGACGGACAGGCGCACACCCGGACAGGCACGGGGGCCTGTCCCTACCGTTTACACGACGAAACATTTACCAATAATGCTGATGATACTGCCGGTAGTAGTCGATCATCTGCGCCAGCCCCACGTCGAGCGGCGTCAGCGGCTGCCAGCCCAAGGCGGCCTGGATGCGCGCATAGCTCGAATAGACATCGCCGATGTCGATGCGTTTGCGCTCCTCCGGCCAGGGGATCAGGCCCACGCGGCCCTGCCCGGCGATCTCCACGAGCAAATGCGCCAGTTCCAAGAGCGTGATCGGCGCTTGGCCGCCCAGGTTATAGACCTCGCCGTTGGCTGTGTCCGACGCGCCCACGCGCAGAAAGGCATCCACCACATCGTCGACAAAGCAGAGATCGCGCTTCTGCTGCCCATCGCCATAGAGCTGGATCTCGCGGCCCTCCACGGCCAGCCGCACAAACCAGCCGATAAAGCCCTGGCGGTTGTGTTTGAGCAGTTGGCGCGGGCCATAGGTGTTGGTCAGCCGCAGCGAGGCGGTACGCAGCCCATAGGCGTTGTAATAGACCATGTGATACCACTCGCCCGCCAGCTTGTTGACGCCGTTGACGTCGGTGGGCAGTTGCAGATGTTCCTCGTCCAGCGGCAGATAGCGCGGCTTGCCGTACTGCTGGCGCGTGCCGGCATAGACCACCTTGATATCGGGGTTCTCATGGCGGCATGCCTCCAAGATCGACAGCGAACTGCGCGCGTTGATCTCCAGGTCGGTAAAGGGGTCTTGCATCGAGTCCAGATGGCTGACCTGGCCCGCCAGGCTAAAGAGCAGGTCTTGGCCGCGCACCAGAGCGCGCATCGAATAGGGGTCGCGCACATCGGCGATGTTGACGCGCAGCCGCTCCTCATAGCCGACGATGTTGAACAGGTTGCCGCCATAGTCGGGGATCAGCGAATCGACCAGCGTGACGCGCGCGCCCAAATCTACCAGCCGCCGCGCCAGGTTGGAGCCGATAAAGCCCAACCCGCCGGTAATCAGAACGCGCTTCCCCGCGTACGTCGCTAAATAATCGCCAAGTTCAGTCATAGCGTTGGGTCAACGTGCCCTCAAGAAGCTGGCGATAGGAGCGGTCCACCGAAGCAGCAAGCTCCGCCTCGATCCCGTAATGACGGGCAATTTGCAGCGCGCAGCGGATCACGTCTTGCACCTCCTTGGCAAGCTTCATCGGGTCCGGCTCGCCATGCTTGGCGCGCTTGACACCGCTCGCCTCAAAATGGTTGATCTGCGCCGCCAGCTCCCCTGCTTCCTCCAGCAGACGCGTCGCGATCTGATACGGGTCATCCCCGCCGGGGAAACGGGCCATTAACTCCGCATTGATCCGGCGAATCTTCTCAAGCAGGTCTGGTTCGTCCATCATGTGTGCTCCTGGGCAGAGAGACAGAGAGCGGAGAACCTCACCGCAAAGCCACCAAGAGCGCAAAGGTCAGAGGGAGAAACGGCGTAGGTGCGGTTTTCGGCGCCGCTGGCGGCGCGCACACGGCTCGATGAACCGCAGCGGCGCGCCACTGACGTGAAATGCACCGGTATCGCCGCTACGATCTGCTTTCTTCTCTGACCTTTGCGTTCTCTGCGCCCTTTGCGGTGAATTCTCTCCCCAGCCGCGCGAAGTGATCCCCGTAGCGCCGCGCCAGATGGGGCCAGCCCAGTTCTTGTTCGACGCGCGCCCGCCCGGCTG
>QEUY01000129.1 GCA_003577365.1 Chloroflexota bacterium
GACAGCAATTTACGCTGCACGACCGGCAGGTTACCATCGTCCGCACCCCTTTTCTGTTCGCTAAACGGTGGCCTTCGCTCAAGCACAATGAAGATCGCGACATCGACCCGGTGACCCAGAACTGGGCCGCGCGGCTCGCCGACCTGTTGTTTGTTCCCAAGGGCTATATTCGCTGGCTGCCCTATGCGCTGGCTCAGGCGATCCCCCTGGCGCGCCAAGCTGACGTGATCTTGACCTTTAACAACCCTATCACTCATCACCTGATCGGTCTGGCGCTCAAACGGCTGACCGGCACACCCTGGGTGGCGGAGTTTCGCGACGCGATTGTCGGCTACCGCTATACCAAGCGCGGGCCGGAGGCCATCAACCAAATCCTGGAACGTACCATCGTCCATCACGCTGACCGGGTGATTGAACTAGGCGATGTCATTGCTGCGTCTGCGGCCACGCGCTATCCCCATCTGCCACCCGCTCACTTTACATGCGTTCCGGTGGCGGGTTACGATCCTGATACGTTCGCAAATTACACATCCCTGCCTGGCCCCGACCCTCACGGCCCGCTGCTATTGACCTACACCGGCTCCTTTTACGGCAGCGATATTGTGCCAACGCATATCCTACAGGGATTGGCGTGTGCGGTTGAGCAATATGGAGTAACCCCCGACCAAATTCAACTGCGCTTCGCCGGCGACTGGGCCGACAAGTACGACCGGCTCATCGAGGAACTACACCTAGGGCCATACATCACCTATCTGGGACGGGTGACATTTGAGGCATGCATGGCCCTCTGGGCTGAAAGCGATCTCTTGCTGTTGTTATTGGGCGAAGATACCGCCACGCTGCATTTGATCCCCTTCAAGCTGTGGGATTATATCGCCGCGCGCCGCCCTATCCTGGCCCTGGTGCCTGCGGCAAGCCGAGTCGCATCGATCGTGCAGCAGTACCGGTTTGGAAGCGTGGTCGAGCCGACGGGTATCTCACAGATTGCAGCCGTCTTGGCCGAACTTGCGCGCAACAAACAGCAAGGCCACACGTTTGTCCAGCTCGACGAAGCGGCTGTACAGGCCATGAGCTGCGTCCCAGGCGAAGAGCAAGTGGCGGCGACGCTGGCTGCCGCCGTAGCAGGACAATAGCTCCATGGCCGTCCACCCTGCCCTGCCGGCAAGCCGGCGGACACGCTCCCAGCCAGTCCTCCTGTGGCTACAAACGGCACCGCTGACCGACCTGCGCTGGTTTCTCTACCTGATTCCACTCTGGTGGATGTTGGGCGTTGAGCAGCTTGTCTGGCCTATCTTCCTGCTCATCCCGCTGATCAAGATCATACAAGCCCGCCGCGGCAGGGTGCACGTGCCGGCCCCCGCACGTTGGCTAGGGCTGTTCCTGATCGCCTATCTCCTGTCGGGCGCGTCCATTGTGGAGACCACACGGTTGATCACCTTTGGGCGTAACTTTGCGCCCTATCTCGCCGCTTTTTTTCTGATTCTCATACTGGCCAATGTCCGTATCGAACCGCGTAGCGCACGTTTGGTTGTCGATGCCGCAATTGGCGTGATGATCGCAGCCGCCTTGGTTGGGCTGCTGGGCATCCTCGACCTCGCACAGCCGCAATTTCAGTCGGGCTTGGGATATTTCCTGCCCGGCTTCATCCGCAACACAAACTACGGCGCGCGCATCGCCGTCAAAGGGATCGGCGGGATAAGCTGGTTTAGCGGGATCGGCGACTATTATCGGGTGCGCAGCATCTTTATGTACAGCACGCTCTATGCCTCGGCCCTGGCTGCAATCACGCCAATGATCCTGTTCCGCCTGCGCCACAGCACGAGTAGATGGGGTCGCAGCCTGCTGCTGCTCGGCCTCTTGGCCGTCCTCACCAATCTGCTCTTCACCACCGCGCGCACGGCGATCTTGGCCCTAGTGGCGGGCGGTTTCTATTTCTGGCTGTATCACAGAGGGCACAGGCGCGTTGCTGGCCGCGCGCGGCGGCAGCACCAATTCGCGGATCTTTGTCTATCAGCAGACGCTGCTTGGCTGGCTTCAGCGCCCCTTCCTCGGTTGGGGTACCGAACGTGATATTCCCGGCTTCCCCTTGCCTGCCGGATCGCACAGCCATTACCTGGGCATTCTGTACAAACAAGGACTGATTGGACTGATCTTGTTCTTGGGTATGGGTATTACGCTCTGGCGGCAGACCGCGCCCCAACGTGCGGCGCGCGCCGGATGTGACCGCTTCCATGTGGACTATCTCCGCTACGCACGCTGGACCTTCGTGACCGTGGCGCTCAACGCCGCCACCGATGTGCTGGAACTGGATGCCCTGACCTTTATTATCATCTGGACGATTCTAGGGCTTGCGCTCAGCCTCTATCTCCAGTGCAGGCCACATCTTCCCATTTCAAAAGCGATGGCTTCCCGTGGAACCGATTGAACTGTTGGGTATCCGCGTCCATCCTGTCACTGTCGCAGAGTTACACCGCTACCTAGCGGATCATATCCATCAGCGCCGGCGCGCGCTCGTATTTCATGCCAATGTCCATGCGTTGAACTTGGCCGTCGCCCATTCCGGCTTTCACGCCGCATTGAACCGAGCCGATCTTATCTTCCCCGACGGCGCAGGCGTTGTCCTGGGTGCACGCGTCCTGGGCGGCTGCCTCCCCGGTCGTATCACCTATGCCGACTGGCTGTGGCAGTTGGCAGAGTTTGCCGCGCAACAAGGATTCTCGCTCTTTCTGCTGGGGGCCAAGCCAGGGGTCGCCGAGCAGGCCGCGGCCAAGCTCGTCGCCCATGCGCCGATGCTGCGCATTGCCGGAACTCATCATGGATATTTCGATAAATTCACCGCCAGCGCCGAAAGTGATGCGGTGCTTCAAGCCATCAATACGGCGCGCCCAGATATTCTGCTTGTCTGCTTTGGCATGCCTCAGCAAGAACTTTGGCTGGTTCAGAACTGGGAACGGCTAAATGCCTATGTGGGCCTGACCGGGGGCGCGGCGCTCGACTATATCTCAGGGAATCTGCAACGCGGGCCGAAGTGGATGACCGACCATGGCTTCGAATGGTTGGCACGCATGATCATTGAGCCTAGACGGCTGTGGAAGCGATACGTTTTGGGTAATCCTCTTTTCCTCTGGAGAGTATTTATGCAGCGCATCGGTTTGCTCTGTCTATAATCCCGCCGAATCCTTCCCGCACTCGCCGTTGCGCCGCCCGGTTGCCCAACGCAAAGACCAGCGCAAAATAGAGCCAGAGCATCACATTGGTCTTGGCGCCCAGCGCCACGGCGTCCAGTTGGGCGAAGACAAGCTGCCCGACAAGGCCGCCTACCATCCCGATGACCCAGGGCCGCGCCTGCGGCAAAGACGCCCAACTGCCCACAAGCTGCACGCCTGCCGCCAGATAGACCGCAATCAGGCAGACCATGCCCAGCAGCCCAAAGTCCAGCCCGGTCTGTAAAAAGAGATTGTGGGCATGCGCAATGTCATAGGCCGGCGGAATGTCCAGGTTGTAGAACAGCGGCCCGATCTCGCGAAACGTGCCCAGCCCCATGCCCGTGAAGGGGAAATCCGCCAATCCCCACAGCGCCATCGTCCATATGCGCTGGCGAAAGCCTAAACTCTGCGTGCCGCCCAGGGCCGCCACCGTCGGCGCGTCGTTTAGCAAGTCGAGCCACATGGGTGGCATCAGGGGCAGCAGCAGCGCCAGCCCCACGCCTATCCCCACCAGCGCCCCCCGCCCCCAGCGCCAGGGGAGCAGCGCCATGACCAGCAGGCCCACCGCCAGCCCCAAGAGCGCGGCGCGCGACTGGGTCAACAGCAGCACGCCGCCCACCAGCGCCGTCGCCGGCAGCAGCAGCCACCGCCCGCGCGGCCCAGACCGCCGCAGCCCGGCCACGCTCAACGCCGCCATCAGCGGCAGGGCATAGAGCAGCGTCCCCGCCACCTGGTTGGGATGAAAGCCGCTCTCGGCCCCGCGGAAGACGCCGACCAGCAGCGGCGGGAAGCGCTCCACCACCCAGCGCAGCGCCGCGAATTTGTCAAGCCACTCGATGCCAAAGGGCGCCAGCAGCGCGATGCCTGTCGCCGCTGTAAAAAAGCCTACTGCGTTCAACCGAAATAGAGTCCAAGATCGGCTGGCATGCGTCACTACAGCCCAAAACAGACAGTAATTCCAAAGCAAAATCTGGGCGCGCGGCCAACTGTAACGCTGGCGCAGCGGTTCCGGCGCAGCCCACAGCGCCAGCGGCAGCAGCAGAATCAGCAGGTCCAACGCCGGCGTGGCCGGGGTGGAGACACGCCAGCGGCCCAGCGCGATGCGCCGCAGCCCCCAACCCGCCGCCAACAAGCCCAGCGCCAGCAGCCGCGCCCAGCCGGGAAAACGTTCCGGGAAATAGAGCAAGGGCGCGCTGCAAGCCAGCACGCCCATCTCCAGCCAAAAGACCCGCTCCACACGCTCGATCCGCTGCATCAGTTCATGCTAGCACAGCCACAGCGCGCGCCCAAACCACCCGGCCCCGCCTGGGAGAATCCGGGAAGCAAAAACAGGGAAGTCAAGGAATGGAAAACAGACGGGCGGTTGCAGCGCATTTCTATCTACATCGGGCTTGATGGTAAAATTCCCCAGTTGGGGCCTAGCCCAGAGCGGCGCTGCCGCCGCGCGATGCGCACAAAGTCACACAACAGGCCGCACGGCGAGCGCAGACACCGGTTAGGCCACGATCAACCGAGCAGCGCACAATCCAAAACACAGGCAGGCTATGTTTAAACGCTTTACAACCAACTACATGGTGCTCCTGTTTCTGGTCGACCTGATCCTCGTGCAGGTCGCGTTGGGGGTGGGCATGCGGCTGCGCTTTGTGCTGCCCTTTGGCGACAACCTGCTGCCCATCTGGGGGAGCGAAGTAGTCTACCGGCCCACCCTGGCGCTGCACCTGGCGGTCGCCGCCATCTGGGTGTTGAGCCTGACCTTCGCCTCGGTCTATAACCCGCGCCGCGTGGTCTTTTGGTTCGAGGAGTTCCAGCGTGTCTGGATGGGCCACACGGTCGCCGCCCTCTGCTTCGCCGGGCTGCTCTATCTGCTCAAGCGCGACCTGCCGCGCCTGACCTTTGTCTACTTCTACCTCCTGGCCTTGGCCTGGCTGATCGGCTATCGTGTGGCGCTGCGTATCTGGTTCCGGCTGCAGCGCCGCGCCGGCAGCGGCGTCACGCGCATCGCCGTGGTCGGCGCGGGCAAGGTCGGGCGTGAAGTCACCGAGCGGCTCCATCACCAGCGCGGCGCCAGCCTCGACGTGGTGGGCTTTATCGACGACGACCCCGCCAAACAGGGCCAGTCGATCCAGGGGCTGCCGGTCTTGGGCACGCTCGACGACGCCGTCGCCGTGGTCAAGGCGCAGCAGATCGACGAGGTCATCTTTACGCTGCCGCTGCATGCCCACGCCAAATTCGCCAACCTGGTCGTGCGGCTGCACGAACTGCCCATCCGCATGCATGTCGTGCCCGACTATTTTGACCTGGCCTTCCACGGCGCGACCATCGAAAGCATGGGCGGCATCCCGCTGATTGGGCTGCGCGACCCCGCGATCGACGGCTTCCAGCGCTTCGGCAAACGGCTCATGGACATCGCGCTCTCGTCGTTTGCCCTGCTGCTGGCCTGGCCCATCATGCTCGCCATCGCCATTGCCATCAAGCTGGAGGACGGCGGCCCGATCCTCTACCCCGGCGAGCGCGTGGGCGAGAATGGCCGGCGTTTTCACATGCTCAAATTCCGTTCCATGGTCGTCAACGCCGACACGATCCAACATGTGACCGCCGGCCCAAACGACCCGACCCACGGCTTTTACAAGGCGGCGGACGACCCGCGCATCACGCGCGTGGGGCGCTGGATCCGGCGCACCAGCCTCGACGAACTGCCCCAGTTTATCAACGTGCTCAAAGGCGACATGAGCATGGTCGGCCCGCGGCCCGAGCTGCCCTGGCTGGTGGCCTCTTATGAACCTTGGCAGCGCAAACGCTTTGCCGTGCCCCAGGGCATCACCGGCTGGTGGCAGATCAACGGGCGCAGCGACAACCCGATGCACCTGCACACCGACCAGGACCTGTATTACATCCAGAACTATTCGCTCTGGCTCGACATCCAGATCTTGTGGCGCACGATCGGCGTCGTGCTGCGCGGGCGCGGCGCCTACTGACCCCCGCACCGCGGCGCGCTATGCCGCCGTATGGGCGCGGGATTGAGTGAGAAAGAGACCGACATCGATGACTGTACAGCAGCCCGACGTGTATGCGGGCGAACCGCAGACCTGGGCCGACGACGAGATCGACCTGAGCCGCTATCTGGCGGTGCTCGTCGCCTGGTGGCGCGAGATCGCACTCCTGACCGTGCTGATCACGGCGCTGGCCGCGGGCGCGGCCTGGCTTTGGCAGAGCCGCCAGCCCGCGCTCTACGCCGCCTCGACCGACGTGGTGCTCGCGCGGCTGACCAGCCGCATCGCCCTGGACGAACGGATCACGACCTCTGAAGAGACCCAGCAGGGCGGCGTGGCCTCCTGGCGCGCCTCGCTGGTGCAACTGGCGCAAAGCCCGGCCATTGCCGACGCTGTCTTTGCCGAACTTGGCGACCAACTCCCCGCGGGCTGGTCGGGCCAAGACCTGTTGAACAAGGTCAGCGTCGACAACCCCGCCGGCCCCGACCCGCGCACCTACAGCGACATCATCCGCATCACGGTCAAGACCGGCAACCCCACCCAGTCGGCGCTGATCGCCAACGCCTGGGCGAGCCGTTTCGTCGACCATGTCAACCAGGTCTATGGGCAAGTCCCGGCAGATACGCTCGCCGTGGTGCAGGGCGAACTGGAGAGCGCGCAGGCAGCCTATCTGCAGGCCGAAGAGGCGATCCAGGCGTTTATCGCCCAAAGCCAGGCCGACAGCCTGCAACAGCAGATCAAGGAAAAGCAAGCCCTGCGCGAGAACTTTCAGCAAGGCCGCAGCGCGCTGCTGGCCGCCGCCGCCATCAGCGCCAACGAGGTGATCAGCAGCACGATCCAGGACAACCTGGATACCCTGGCCCAACTCTACAGCCAGCGCCGCTTGACCCAAGTGCAGTTGAGCCAGGCGCGCAACCTGGCGACCCAACTGGAACAGGCAGACCCTGCCACCAGCGCCAGCAATCTCCTGGCGCTGCAACTGCTCAAGGCCCAAGTCTTTGCCCGGCCCATGACCAGCGCCGAACAGCCGCTTGCCGTCGACCTCAACCTCACGCTGCCCACGCTCAACGCCGACGCGGCCGCGCTGGCCGCCGACGCGCGTACCCTGGTCACCACCCTGGAGGGCTATCTGGCCCAATTGGACGGCGAGATCGCCGCCGCTTCCGGCGCGCTGCTGGATGCGCCCAACGCCGGTCTGGCGGGCCAACTGCAGGCCGCCCCGGCTGCACCCGCAGCCGATCCCTTCCAACAGCCCATCGCCCAACTGGACAGCGAACTGCAGACGCTGCGCAGCCAGTTGGCCGCGGACCAGGCGCGCGAACGCCAGTTGACCCAGCGGCGCGACCTCGCCTGGACCGCCTATGAGACGCTGAGCAACAAGCTCGTCGAACTCAACCTGACGCGCACGGCGGCCAATTCCGAGGTCCGGATCGGCGCGCGCGCCGTGCCGCCTGCCGAGCCGCAGCCAGGGCCAAACCTGCTGCTGCCCATCGCCGCCGTGGCCGTCGCCGCCCTGATCTTCGCCCTTGTTCTGGCGCTGGTCGCCAATGCCGTCGGGCGCAAGCCGCTGTTGGCCCAGCCCTAGCCCCCGTCCCTTCTACTCACCCGGAGCACCCTATGACCATCCACTTTGGCACCGACGGCTGGCGTGCCGTCATCAGCGACGAGTTCACCTTTGAGAATGTACGCCATGTGGCGCAGGCCATCGCCGAGACCAGCTTGGCCGGCCAGATCGCGGGCAACGGCGCGGGGGCCACCCCCAGCCTGGTGGTGGGCTTCGATACGCGCTTTCTCAGCGACCGCTATGCAATCGCCGTGGCCGAGGTGCTGGCCGCCAACGGCATCCATGTCTGGCTGGCGCAGGCCGACGCGCCCACGCCGATCATCAGCTATGCCATTGTGGACAAACAGGCCCAGGGCGGCGTCATGATCACCGCCAGCCACAACCCGCCGCGCTACAATGGCATCAAGCTCAAGGCGGCCTATGGCGGCTCTGCCAGCCCGGCGGACTGCAAAGCGGTCGAGGCGCGCATCCAGGCCAACCTGGCGGCGCACCAGGCCCCGCGGCGGCTGGAGATCCAAGACGCCATTGCCCAGGGTTTGGTCGAACGCTTTAACCCCTTCCCGGCCTACGAGGCGCATGTGCGCACGCTGGTCGATTTCGAGCGCATCCGCCAGGCGCAGCTGAGCGTGGCCGTGGATGCAATGTACGGCACGGGCCGTGTCTATCTGCGCCGCCTGCTGGAGGACGCAGGCTGCCGCGTGACTGAGTTGCGCGGCGAGATGAACCCCGGCTTCAACGGCATTCACCCCGAACCGATCGCCCGCCATCTGGGGCCTCTGATCGACCTGATGCGGCAGGGCGGCTACCGCGTGGGGCTGGCCACCGACGGCGACGCCGACCGCATCGGCGCGGTAGACCCGACCGGGCGCTTTGTCGACCCCCACTGCATCATGGCGCTGCTGGTGGAATATCTGGTGCATGACCGGCATCTGCGCGGCAGCGTGGTCAAGACCGTCAGCACCACCCAGATGCTCAACCGTCTGGCCGAACGCTACGGGCTGACGCTGCATGAAACGCCGGTCGGCTTCAACCATATCTCCGACCTGATGCTCAACGAGCCGGTGCTCTTGGGCGGCGAGGAGAGCGGCGGCATCAGCATCCTGGGCCACATCCCCGAAGGCGACGGCATCCTGTTGGGACTGCTCTTGGTCGAGATGGTGGCGGCGCGCGGCGCCACGCTGGCGCAGTTGCTCGACGACCTGATGGCCGCGCCCGACATCGGCGTCTTCTGCTATGCGCGGCTGGACCAGCCGGTGCGCCCCTTCACCAAGTCGCAGTTGGTGCGAGACCTCGTGGCCGCCGCGCCGAGCGCGCTGGCGGGCACGCCGGTGCAGCAGGTCAGCGACCGCGACGGAGTTAAGTTTATCCTGGCCGACAACGGTTGGCTGCTCATCCGGCCCAGCGGCACCGAGCCGGTCTTGCGCATCTACGCCGAAAGCCACAGCGACGACCAGGTGCAACAGATTCTGGCCGAAGGCGCGCGCCTGGCCGAACAACTGTTGGGCAAACCTCAGTTCGTCAACGGCGACTGAGCGGGGCCTATCGGCCAAGGCGCGGAGGGGCCGGCGCAGGTCAGGCCGGCCCCTCCGTCCCCGCTTCAAGTTCAATGGCGCTCTCCGCCACCTTGCGATAGGCGCCGGCTGTGGACTCGCTGCAACAGGCGCGCAGGGCCGCCAGCGCCGCCAGTACATCGGCATCCTGGCGCATGGCTTCGATGTCGGCCAGACTCTGCCAAGGGCCAAACGAGTAGAAGAGGTCAGGCTCGGCGACGCTCTGGATCAGCACTCCTTGGCCGGACGGCGGGTGCGGAAGCTGGGCGAAGAGGGCTGCCAGTTGATGCCAGGCGTCGATAAAGGCGGCTTTTTGCTCCGGCAGCACCCGCCACAGGCCCAGTGTATAGGCTGTGCCTTGCACGTCGCTGTCCTCCGGCAGCACCGCGCCCCCCACCGTCAAGGCCTCTTCCACGGCTTCTTCAGAGGCCAATGCTTCGGCCTCGGAGTCAATCTTGGTACCCGCATAGAGTTCTTCTTCCGACTGGTGGGGAGCCAATTGCGGCTCGCCCTCATCCCCGCGCATAGGGCGTGTACTGTCTTGGGCCATGCCGGTTCTCCTTTCACGCACGCTTGCCGATCACGCTGCGAGTTCCTCTGAGTCTGACGGGGCTTAGCTCTCGTTTATCACGCTTGCTGGGGTAAGTAGATATACCATAAACCGGCGTTGAAAGCTAGGGGCATGATCCGGGCTGGCTGGGCGGCCAGTTTTGCCGTTGCGTCCGCCGATCGAGGGTGCTATAGTCTATGCTGGCGAACACCCCGTCCGCCTAGAGCGCGCCCGCCTGCGG
>QEUY01000130.1 GCA_003577365.1 Chloroflexota bacterium
CTGCCCACGCCGCTGCTCTACGAACACGCCATTCGCCGCCGCGAGGGCCGTCTGGCGCATCTGGGGCCGCTGGTCGTACGCACGGGCCAACACACGGGCCGCTCGCCCAAGGATAAATTTGTCGCCGAAGAGGGCGAGAACCGCAACTTTGTCGCCTGGGGCAAGGTCAACCAGCCCATGGCGCCCGACAAATTTGAAAGCCTGCACCACCGGCTGATGTCCTACCTCCAGGGACGTGACCTCTATGTGCAGGACTGTTTCGCCGGCGCGGACCCCGCCTACCGGATGCCGATCCGCATTGTGACCGAGACGGCGTGGCATTCGCTCTTTGCGCGCAACATGTTCATCCAGGCGAACAGCACGGAACTGGCGCAGCATATGCCGGAGTTCACGGTCATCCAGGCGCCCAACTTCCACGCCTCGCCCGAAGAAGACGGCACCAACTCGGAAGTGTTCATCGCCGTCAACTTCGCCCGCAAGCTGGTTTTGATCGGCGGCACACAGTATGCGGGCGAGATCAAGAAGTCGATCTTCAGCGTGATGAACTATCTGCTGCCCTTCAAGCGGGTGCTGCCCATGCACTGCTCGGCCAATTACGGCCCAGAGGGCGACGTGGCGATCTTTTTTGGTCTGTCAGGCACAGGCAAGACGACGCTCTCCACCGACCCGTCGCGCACGCTGATCGGCGACGACGAACACGGCTGGAGCGATAACGGCGTCTTCAATATGGAAGGCGGCTGCTATGCCAAGACCATCCGGCTTTCTCGGCCACAGCCGAGCCGGACATCTATCAAGCCTGCCGCAAGTTTGGCACGATCTTGGAGAATGTCGGCTACAACACCGAGACCGGGCGCATCGACCTCAACGACGATTCGTTGACCGAGAACACGCGCGCCGCCTACCCCATCAGCCACATCCCGCGCGCCACGCGCCTGGGCGTGGCCGGGCATCCGACCAACATCATCATGTTGACCGCCGACGCTTATGGGGTGCTGCCGCCGATCGCCAAGCTGACGCCGGAACAGGCGATGTATCACTTCCTGTCGGGCTATACGGCGCGCGTGGCCGGCACTGAGAAGGGGGTCACCGAACCCCAGGCCACCTTTAGTGCCTGTTTTGGCGAGCCGTTTATGGTGCAGCCGCCGATCACCTATGCCAAGCTGCTGGGCGAGCGCATCGCCGAACACCAGGTAGACGTGTGGCTGGTCAACACCGGCTGGAGCGGCGGCCCCTATGGCGTGGGCAAGCGCATGAACATCGGCCATACGCGCGCCATGATCAGCGCCGCCCTGGACGGCAACCTGCGCACCGTGCCCATGCGCCATGACCCGGTCTTTAACCTGTCCGTCCCGACCAGTTGCCCCGGCGTGCCGAGCGAAGTGCTGGAGCCGCGCAACACCTGGGAAGACAAAGCGGCGTATGACGCCCAGGCCGCCAAGCTGGCCGAGATGTTCCACCGAAATTTTGCCCGCTTTGCGGGCGACGTGCCCAGGGAAATCGTCGAGGCGGGTCCACAGCCTGTGCATGCCTAGCCGGTCTGCCGATCCCAGACCGGACCCGGATGGGGTTCACAGCGGCTGCGACAGAACGGCTGCGACAGTGAACCCCATCCCGCTCGGCGGCTTTTCCACCGGAGCTCACCATGATGCGTGTACTACTTGCGGATGACCAAGCGTGGCTACGCTCGGCCGTGCGCCTCTTGCTGGAGCAAGAGCCGGGAGTGGAGATCATCGGCGAAGCCGCCGAGGTCCGCGGGCTTTTGGTCAAGGCAGAGGCGAGCCGTCCGCATTTGGTCTTGCTCGATTGGGAATTGCCCGGCGACCCCCATGCGGGCGCAGGACGGCGGATCGTGCGCGCCCTGCATGACATCTGTCCCTACATCCGTGTCATTGTACTCAGCGGCCGGCCCGAAGCGGGCCATTCGGCGATCGCCGCAGGCGCCGACTACTTTGTCAGCAAGGCCGACCCGCCCGAAGTACTGCTGGCGGCTCTGCGCAAGGTCAAGGCCGCGGCAGTGCTCGACGATGCCTAGGGTGTTATGGGCCACGACCAGGTCAGTGCCGTGTTCGACAGCGGCTTGAGCGGCGTCATCTCCAGTATAGCCTTGGGTGACAAAGGCAATCTGCACCAACTCGCTCATCATTGGCTGAATCTGCTCGGTCCGTTGGGCCACTTGTGCGCGTTCCTGTTCGATCGCTGGGGTAACCCACAGCCTCAACAAGTAGCCCAGTGTGCCTACAGCCAGGTGGACTTGGCTGCCCCGGATGTGTCCGCTGCGGCGGGCCTTCCGGCATCAAGGCCAAGTACGACGCAACCAGCGCACATTCTCCTTCACTGGCATCACTCAGGTATGCTTTTCGTTCCATCCTTTCAGCGCATCCACATTGTTCAATTAAGGAGATGAATGATGAAAAGTTTACAGAAGATGGGGGGCATTGCCGCGCTGTACGAGGCAGCAGCATACATTGTGGGCATGATTGGTTTTCTCACCGTAGTGGACGTTTCTAGTGTTGCTGACCCTGTCAAGAAGGTCGCTTTAATGGCGGACAACCTGGCCTTTCTGTACATCCTGCACCTAATTGTCTACGTAGTATGGGGCATCTTTATGGTTGTCTTGGCACTAGCGCTCTACGAGCGGTTGAAGACCAACTCACCAGCAATCGTGCAGGTAGCGACCACCTTCGGACTATTTTGGGCTTGCGTGATCATGGTTAGCGGCATGATCCACAACGCCGGCATGCAAACAGTCGTCGAGCTCTATGGTAAAGACCCGGTTCAAGCTGGGACGATCTGGTTGACGATTGACTCTGTGTTGAGAGGATTAGCCGGCAGCAATGAAGCTATCGGCGGCATATGGCTTTTGCTGTTAAGCTGGGCAGCTTTGCGGTCAGGAGAGCTTTCCAAGATACTGAACTATCTTGGCGTAGTGGTCGGTGCAGCGGGCATCATCTCGCTCGTCCCGGCTCTCGCCGGGATATTTATTTACGTTTTTGCGCTGGGTCAGATTGTGTGGTTCATTTGGTTGGGGATCGCCATGTTGGCAAAAGCGCAGCGACGTAAAGACCCTTCCCCTGTGTACACGGTCTAGACGATGGATGACGATACATTTGCAGTTGGTCGAAACACGCGGTTTGGCTGGAGTGGGAGCTAGACCGCGTGTTTTGGATTTCGTCTCCTTTGTGGTTCAATCACGTCACGACACGCTATCGCCTGCACACGGCGGGACGGTCCCCTCTCCCCGCCGTCGAGATAGCTGCCAGATTCGCCGCCAGATCGCCGCGTGCGGGCTGGGCGGCAGAGATCAGCCGAGGAAGCGTATGTCTGAAACTCCCATCTCCCCCCATGAGTTGGCCGCCAATGAAAGCGCCGCCAATGAAAGCAGCAGTAGCGGCGACACCTATGAGATTGCGATTGTGGGCGGCGGGCCGGCGGGGTTGGTCGCGACCCGCTACTGCCTGCACGCCCATCTGTCCACAGCCCTTGTGGCCCCGGAACTGGGCGGCAAGGTCGGCTATCCCTTTGTCATCCGCGGCATGGAGCCGGTCGATTCGGTATGGGGCGCGCAGGTCGTCCACGAATGCGAGACGGCGGTAGCCAGGTCGCCGGAGTTGAAACACATCCGGGAGCAGGCGGCGCATCTGGCGCATCTGCCCGACGGCCGCTTCCAGGTACATCTGGCAGGCGGCAGTTCGATCCGGGCGCGCGCCGTGATCGTCGCCACCGGCGCGTCTGCGCAGCGGCTCTATGTGGCCGGGGAGAAGGAGTATTGGGGCCGCGGGGTCAGCTTTTCGGCAGTCAGCCATGCCCACTTTTTCAAAGACCGTGCGGTCGCGGTGGTGGGCGGCAGCCAGCGCACCCTGGTGGCGACGTTGGAGCTGGCCGACATCGCGCGCCACGTCTACCTGATCTTGGCGCGGCCGCAGGCGATGCAGGAGCTGCCCGCCGCACCGCTCCTGCGCCGGCAGCGCAATGTCACGCCCTTTGTCGGCTGGGAAGTGCAGCAGATCTACGGCGACGACTTTGTCTCCGGCATCGGTCTGGTGGGCAGCAACGGCGAGACGCGCCAGCTTGCCGTCGACGGCGTCTTTATCCAGTTTGGGCTGCTGCCCAACAATGAGCTGGTGCGCGACCTGTTGGAGTTGGACGAAGAGGGGCACATCCCCATCGACCACCGCTGCCAGACGCGTATCCCCGGCCTCTTTGCCGCGGGCGATGTCACCAATATTCAGTCGGAGCAGGTGTTGGTCGCCGTGGGCGAGGGGGCCAAGGCCGCGCTCAGCGCCTGGCAGTACCTCGTCACACAGCACTGATCTGTGTCTACTGGGGAAGCGTGCGTGTGGCTGACAGGAGAAACGCAGCATGAGCAAAAGCATCGGCATCTTGACGGCAGGCGGCGACAGCCCCGGTCTCAACGCCGCCATCCGCGGCATCGGCAAAGCCGCCCATACCTATCACGACATGAACGTGATCGGCTTCCGAGACGGCTTCCGCGGGCTGATGGAGAATCGGACGATGCCGCTGAACCCCAGCAGTCTGTCGGGGATCCTGACCGTGGGCGGCACCATCTTGGGCACCAGCCGCGACAAACCCGACCGCATGCCGGTGGGCGGCAAACTGATGGACATGACCGAGGTGATCGTCGCCAACTATGAAAAACACCACCTCGACGCGCTGGTCTGTCTGGGCGGCGGCGGAACCCAGAAGAACGCCTATCACCTCATGCAGCATGGGCTGAATATCATCACCTTGCCCAAGACGATCGACAACGACGTGCCCATGACCGACGTGACCTTTGGCTTTGACACGGCCCTGGGCATCGCCACCGAAGCGATTGACCGGCTGCACAGCACGGCGCACAGCCACCACCGCATCATCGTCGTCGAGATCATGGGGCACCGCGCAGGCTGGCTGGCGCTCGGCGCGGGCATCGCCGGCGGGGCCGATGTCATTCTGATCCCAGAGATCCCCTACGATGTGAATGTGGTGGCGGAGGCCATCCGCCGGCGCAGCATCGCCGGCAGCCGCTTTAGCATTGTGGCCGTGGCCGAAGGCGCGATCTCCAAGGAACAGGCGGCCTCGCTGGCCGCGGTCTATGCCGGCCACGCGGAACACACCGCCGAGAACGGGCACAACGGCGACCAGCCCGCCAAAGCCCGTAAGGACGGCAAGCAGGCCAAAGGGGACAAAGGAGACAAAGGAGACAAAGAGGACAAAGGCGAGAAAACGGCGAAAGTCGGGAAAGAGACCAAGAAGGCGCTCAAGGCCAAAATCCTCGAGTTGGAAGCGCAGCAGGCCGGGAACACGCTGCGGCTGGCGCAGCAGTTGGAGCAGTTGACCGGCCTGGAGTCGCGGCTCACGATCCTGGGCCATCTGCAGCGCGGCGGCACACCCTCGGCTGCCGACCGGCTCTTGGCAACCCGTCTGGGCACGGCCTGCGCCGAGCTGATCAACGAGGGCGTCTACGGTGTGATGGTGGCGGCGCGCGGCGAGGGGACTGCGGCTGTGCCGCTCGACCAAGTGGCGGGCAAACTCAAGACCGTGCCGCTGGATCACCAATGGCTCGACTGCGCGCGGCGGGTGGGGACCTGTCTCGGCGATTGATCTCCTATATCACCTGTCCGCCCATCGCCCAGATGCGGAGTAGCCATGGCTGCCGATATCGGCGTGCGGGCCGATTTTTCGCGCATTCGCTATGCCCAATGTTGGGAGGATGCCGACATTTTGGTCGCGGCGCTGGCCCCGCAGCCCGACCATACGCTGCTGTCGATCGCCTCTGCCGGCGATAACACGCTGGCGCTGCTGGCCCAAGGGCCGCGCCGCATGGTGGCGCTCGACCTCAGCCCGGCCCAGATCGCCTGTCTGGAGCTGCGCGTGGCAGCCTACCGGCGGCTTGACTATCCGGAGATGCTGGCGCTGCTGGGCGCGCGGCCTAGCGCCCTCCGCGCCGGCCTCTACACCCGCTGCCGCCCGCATCTGAGCCTCGACGCCCAACGCTTTTGGGATGCCCACCCCGATCTGGTCGCGGCGGGCATTGCCAACGGCGGGCGCTTTGAGCGTTATCTGCGTCTCTTCGGCACGCGCATCTTGCCCTTGATCCACAGCCGCCGCACGCGCATGGCGCTGCTGGCCCCGCGCAGCCCGGCGCAGCGCGCCCGCTTCTACGCCGCCGTTTGGGACAACCGCCGCTGGCGCGCCTTCTTCCGCCTCTTTTTCTCGCGCTGGGTCATGGGGCGTATGGGCCGCGCGCCGGAATTCTTTCGCTATGTGCAGGGCAGCGTGGCCGACCGGCTCTTGAAGCGCGCCGAATATGCGTTCACGGCGCTGGACCCCAGCGCCAACCCCTATTTACAGTGGATCCTCCTGGGCCATCATGGCCCGGCGCTGCCCTATGCCCTGCGACCGGAGAGCTTCCAGCCGATCCGCGCCCACCTCGACCGGCTGGAGTGGCACTGTGCGCCGCTGGAGCGCTATTTGGAGAGCGTACCCCCCGGCACGTTTCATGGCTATAATCTGAGCGACATCTTTGAATATCTCGACCTGCCCGCCTATCACGGCCTGCTGGCGCGTTTGGCCGACGCCGCCCAGCCCGGCGCACGGCTGGCCTATTGGAACATGCTCGCCCCGCGCCGCCGGCCCGACACGCTGGCCGGCCGGCTGCGCCCGCTCTCCGACCTGGCCGCCGCGCTCTATGCCCAAGACAAGGCCTTTTTCTACAGCGCCTTCGTGGTCGAAGAGGTCCGCTGATGGGTATTGGGCTGCTGGAGTGGCTCAAGATCGCGCTCGTGCTGGCAGCCGTCGGCGGGCTGATGGCGGGGCTGGCCGCTTATCAGCGGCGCTATGCGCCCCATCCGGAATGGGCGCGCAAGCTGATGCATATCGGCGCGGGGCTGGCGGCGCTGTCGTTGCCCTGGCTGTTCGACGAGCCGCGCCCGGTGATCCTGCTGGCCGTGCTGGCGGCGCTGGCGATGGCCGGGGTCAAATGGCTGGCGGCGCTGCGCGACAGCGTGGGCCGCGTGACGGGCAGCGTCGTGCGTACCACGCTGGGCGAGATCTGTTTCCCGCTGGCCGCCGGGATGCTCTTTGTGCTGGCACGCGGCGACCGGCTGCTCTATAGCATCCCCCTGTTGATCCTCACCTTTGCCGACGCCAGCGCGGCGCTGATCGGCGTCTTCTACGGCGTGCGCCGCTACACCACCTCCGAAGGCACCAAGACGCTGGAAGGGTCGCTGGCTTTTTTTCAGACAGCCTTTCTCAGCACGCTGGTCCCCATCCTGCTCTTCACCACGCTGGGCCGCGCCGAAACGCTGCTGATCGCCCTGCTCATGGCGCTGCTCTCCATGCTGCTCGACGCCACGGCCTGGTGGGGGCTGGACAACCTGCTGATCCCGGTCTTGAGCTTTTTGATGCTGCGCGTCTTTATGGGGCTGGATGCCGCCAGCCTGACGCTGCACCTCAGCGTGACCGCGGCGATGATGATCTTGGCCGTGGTCTGGCGCAAACGCACCACGCTCAACGACAGCGCCCTGCTCGCCACGGCCATCTATGGCTATCTCTGCTGGACATTAGGCGGGTGGGAATGGGTGCTGCCGCCGCTGCTGCTCTTTCTGAGCTATAATATTCTCTCGCCGATGGATGTGGGGCAAAACCGCCGCCCCTACACCGTGCAGATGGTGCTGGGGGTGGGCGCGGTGGGGCTGTTCTGGCTGATCCTGGCGGCGGTCTCGCGCGGCGAGCGCGACTACGACTACCCCTTTATGTTGAGCTTCGCCGCACAGTTGGCAATGATTGGGCTGGCGCGCTATATGCGGCTGCGCCGCGCGCCGGTCTATCTGCTCTTGGCCTGGAGCAGCTTTGTCAGTTGGCTGGTGCTCTTTATCCCCTACGCGGTGGTGGCGGGGCCGCAGGACGACGGCTGGGGGCGCGGGCTGATCGGGCTGCTCTGCGTGCTGGCGAGCGCGGCGCTCTTCACCGCCACCCAAAGCGGGCCGGGCGGCTATCGCAGCACAGGGCGGCGCTGGCTGCTCCAAACCCTCAGCGCCGGTTTTGCCTCGCTGCTGGGCTTCGCCGCCATTCAAACGCTCTAGATCCAGTGACCACCCATCCGGAGAGACGGCATGCGCCTTAATCGCCTCACGACCCCAACGGAACTGGCCGACTTCTGCACGCTGCCCGGCGCACCCCGGCTCGACCCCGCTGCGCCGGCCATGCGCCAGGCCGACGCCCACTGGCTGGCGTGCGGCGACGCCGGTCAGCCGGCGGCGCGCGCCTCGCTCTGGTGGACGCACGCGCCGCCCCATCCGGCGCAGCGCATCGGCTGCATCGGCCACTATGCGGCGCATGACCGCGCGGCGGCGGCCGCGCTGCTCGACCGCGTCTGCGCCGAGCTGGCGGCGGCGGGCTGCACGCTGGCCGTGGGGCCGTTGGACGGCAACACCTTTCGCGCCTATCGGTTTGTCACCCGGCGCGCCTTTGACGGCCCCGCGCACCCACCCTTTTTTCTGGAGCCGGACAACCCCGACGCCTGGCCGGCCGACTTCAGCGCCGCGGGCTTCACCCCCTGGGCCGAATACTATTCGGCGCTGACGACCCTCGATGCACCCGATCCACGGCTGGCGCAGGCCATGCGCCACCTGGCCGAACAGGGGATCGGCGTGCGCTCGCCTGCCCCCAGCGCGTTTGAAAGCGAACTGGCGCGGCTGTATGAGTTAGCCCTGGTGAGTTTCAGCCGCGCCCTGCTCTTTGCGCCGATCGCACGCGCCGAATTTATGGCACAGTATGCCGCGCTGCAGCCGATCTTGATCCCCGACTTGGTGCTGTTGGCCGAACAGGAAGGGCGGCTGGTCGGGTTTTTGCTGGCGCTGCCCGACCTGGC
>QEUY01000131.1 GCA_003577365.1 Chloroflexota bacterium
GGTCGAGGATCGACCGGATCGGGGGCAGATCGGCGAAGAGGGTCGTATAGAAGCGGTCGAGGATGGGCAGCCGTTCGCGCGTGGAGGCGTGCTGCGCCAGGATCGTGCGGCAAACCTCGGCGCGTGCGATGGGAGTCACGGCCTGCGCCAGTTCCGCCAGATGGTGTGTATAGCCGGGCCGTTCGGGAAAATAGGCCCCGGCCATCTGGTGCAGCTTGTTCTTGGTGGCTTTGACCGCCTCTTTCCAACTGCGCCCCTTGGCCAGTTCGGCCGCGCCGATGGCGGCGATCAGCGCCGGGGCCACATGGCGATACTTGGCGCTGCCCTGCACTGCGGCCAGCAGCCGGTCGAGGTCCGCCTGGCTGTTCATGCTCCGGCCAGCGCCGCCATCAGCCGCGCCATAAAGCGCACGTTGTGGATCGTCGCCAGCCGCATAAAGGCGGCCTCGCTGTTTTTATAGAGGTGATACAGATAGCCCCGGCTGTAGTGGCGGCAGGTGAGGCAGTCGCAGTGCGGGTCCACCGGCTGCGCGTCCTTGATATGCTTGGCATCGTTGAGATAGATAAACCGGAACCAGCCGCTCTCCGTTGGCGACGGCCGCGGCATGGCATCGGCAAAGAGATAGAGCCGGGCGTGGCGCGCATCGCGCGTGGGCAGCGCCGAATCAAAGAGGCCATAGCCCAGCGCCGTGCAGGTCGCAACGCTGGCCGGGTGGCCTACCCCCAGGGCATGCATGGGGAACTGCGCCGGGATCAACTCGCGCGTATAGCCGAGTAGTTCCACCAGCAGATTGCCGCCGGCATCCAGCGGCCAGCCGCCATAGCCGTAGCCGTCGAAGCCGATCTCCAGCAGCGCCTCGGCGCACTTGCGGCGCAGATCGCGCTCGCCGCCGCCCTGCACCACGCCAAAGAGCAGCGGGCGCGGCCCCGCTGCCTTGCGCTGCGCCAGCAGCCGGTCAAACTCGGCGCGGCAGCGTTTGGCCCAGGCGATGGTGCGCTGCACCGAGATCGCCTGCTCCTCCGGCGCGTCGTCGACATGCGTGCAGTCGTCCAGACACATCACCACGTCGGTGCCATAGCTCATCTGTAGCTGGACGCACTTCTCCGGCGTCAGTTGCAGCTTGCGGTTGGAGCCTTCGGGCCGGAAGAGAATGCCGTTGCCGGTGAGGCTGCCGGCCTTGGGGTTCTGGCGAATCAACGAATAGGCCTGAAAACCGCCCGAATCGGTGATGATGGGCCGCGGCCAGGCGCTCATGCGGTGCAGCCCGCCCAGTGCCTGCACAGTCGAGGAGCCAGGGCGCTGCATCAGGTGAAAGGTGTTCATCACCAACGCCCGCACGCCGCTTTGCAGCAGGTCCACGCTGTCCACGGCGCGCACCACGCCCAACGTGGCATCGGGTAAAAAGGCGGGCAGCGCCACACGCCCATGCGGCAGGTCGAGCGGCGCAAAGCGCGGCCAGTCAGCATCGGAGTGGGCGCGCTCCCGCGCCCGCGTGGGGTCAGTACGCATTCTTGATCACCCGGCGCAGCTCGCGGTCGCTCTCGCGCTGGGCGATGGAGTCGCGCTTGTCGTGAAGCTGCTTGCCGCGCGCCAGCCCGATTTCCAGCTTGGCCCGGCCCCGGTCGTTGATATAGAGGCGCAGCGGCACAATCGTCCAACCGCGCTGCGTGGCGGCCACGTGCAACTGGCGGATCTCGCGCTTGTGCAGCAGCAGTTTGCGCGGGCGCGTTTCTTCGTGGTTATAGCGGTTGCCCTGCTCATAGGGCGAGATATGCACATTCATGAGCATCGCTTCGCCGTCACGCACCAAGACAAAGCCGTCTTGGATGTTGACGCGGCCCATGCGGATCGACTTGATCTCGGTGCCGGTCAGCGCGATGCCCGCCTCAAACGTCTCTTCGATAAAATATTCGTGCCGCGCCTTGCGGTTGGTCGCCACGGTACGCGGGCCAACCGGCATCGCGGTTTTGTCTTTTTGCTTTGCCATGTGTATTCGAATGCTGCCTTATTGCTGCGTCTCATCCAGGGTCGGGACAGGCCCCGTGCCTGTCCGGGCGCGTGGCAAATGGGCCCCCGCGGTGAACCTGGCGAGATCAAGCGTTTATGCTCTGTGCCGTCTAGGGCTCCGGCTGGGCCGTTTGCGCCGCCGTAAAGTGGGCCAGAGCCGCCGCCAACTGCGGGTCGTCGCCCCGGTCGAGCTGTGCTTGGGTCGTCTCCACCACCTGGTCGGGGACCAGCCCCACCCCGTCAATCGTGCGTTCCAACGGCGTATACCAACGCGCGATCGTCACGCGCAGGATCGAGCCGTTGCTCAAGTTATGCGGCAGTTGCACGCTGCCCTTGCCATAGGTCTGCGTGCCGAGCAGCGTGGCGCGGCCTGCGTCTTGCAGCGCGCCGGCCACGATCTCGCTGGCGCTGGCCGTGCCTTCGTCGACCAACACCACCATAGGCAGATCGGTCGTCAGCGCGCTGCCCACGGTGCGATAGGTCTCGCTGCGCTCCCCGTTCAAACGTTCGTGCAGCACCACCTGGTCTTCCATAAAGACACTCGCCACCTTCACGGCCTCGCGCAGCAGCCCGCCGCTGTTGCCGCGCAGGTCAAAGACCAGTCCCTGCGGGTTGCGCTGTAGCGCGGCGCGCACCGCCTCGCGCACCAACTGCCCGGCGTTCTCATTAAAGGCATTGAGCCGGATATAGGCGATCTCGCCGTTCGGCCCCAGCGTGCTGGTGTTGATCGTCGGGATCTCGACGCGGGCGCGCGCCACGGTCACGCCAAACGGCACCCCCTCGCGCCCGCGCTGCACACTCAACACCACCTCGCTGCCCTTAGGCCCGCGGATACGGCCGACCGCAGCGCTGAGGCTGGTCCCGACAATGCTCGCGCCGTCCACCGCCAGGATCAGGTCGCCGCGGCGCAGCCCGGCGTTCCATGCCGGCTGGTTCTCAAACGGCTCGACGATGACCAGCGTATCAGCCTCCGCATCCCAGGCCACGCGCGCACCGATCCCCTCAAAGACGCCCGACATATTGGCGCGGAAATAGCCCGCCTCTTGCGGCGTCAGAAAATTGGTGTTGGGGTCGTCCAGCGTATCCAACACCCCGCGGATGGCGCTGTAGGTCGCGGTCTCGGCGTCGGGCGGCGTGCCATAGAAATCGCGATAGAGCAGGTCCATGGCCTCCCAATAGAGGTCGAAGGCCGGGTAGAGCGCAGCCCTGGCCCCCTGGAGATCGGCGTCTTCGCCCTGCGCCCAGACAGAAGGCGTCCAGTCCGGCGCTTGACGTGCGGTGCGGCCCCAGCCATAGCCCAAGGCCACCCCCAAGCCAAACGTCGCCAGCAGCAAAAGCAGCGCCACCCCAGCCAGGAGCCAGGGCTGGCGGTAGAGGCCGCCGGTGGAACTGGTGGGCTGTTCTGGGTGTGTCATCGATTCACTGGACGATTCTTTAGGCTCATAATCCTCGGCGGCGCTAGGGCAGCGGTTCGCCGCCGGCCTGGGCAACCGCCGCCGCCTCCACCACCGCGATCGCCTGGGGCAGCGGGTCGGCCCCCGGCTCCACCGGCACATCCGGCTGCAGCCCATAGGCTGTGATCGGGTGACGGTTGGGCGTCAGCCACTGGGCATTGGTCACATGCAGGCTGCTCTGGTCCGACAGTTCGTGGATCAACTGCACGCTGCCCTTGCCAAAGGTCTTCTCGCCCACCAGCTTGCCGCGGCCGTGGTCTTGAATCGCGCCCGCCACGATCTCGCTGGCGCTGGCCGACCCGGCATCGACGATCACGGCCAGCGGCACATCGCCCGCCGCCGTGCCCGCCGTGGCCTGCTGGGTCTGCTCGGAGCCGTCGGCGCGCTGCTCAATATAGATCACACCGCCGTCCAGCCACAGGTCGGCGATCTGCACCGCCGAATTGACCAGCCCGCCCGGGTTGCCGCGCAAGTCCAAAATATAGCGTGACGCGCCCTGGCCGGCCAGTTCTGTGATCGCCTGGCGCATCTCCTCCGGGCTGCGCTCGGTGAACAGCGCCAGCCGGATATAGCCGACCGATTCATGCCCGGCATCGGCCAGCATCCGCCACTCGACACTGGGCGTATAAATTTCGGCGCGCCTCACCTGTAGCGTCAACTGCTGCGTCGCGCCGTTCTCATCCTGGCGGCGCACCACCAGCGTTACAGGGCTGCCCACCGGCCCGCGCACCAGCGCCACCACCTCGTCGACCGTCATCTGCGCCGTGATCTCGCGGTCGTCCACCATCAACAGCAGGTCGCCATCCTGGACCCCGGCCCGCGCCGCAGGCTGTTCCGCCTGGGGGTGGAGAAGATAGCCGTTCGCGCCCGCCTCGATGGTCGCGCCGATCCCGCCGAACTTGCCGGCCAACGAGTCGCGCTCCAATTCGCGCGGCTGCGGCTCGACAAAATAGGTATACGGGTCGTTGAACGACTCGACCATGCCCCGGATCGCGGCGTAGTTGCGCTGTGCGGCTGTTGGCTTGTCGCCGTAAAAGTCCCGGTCCAACAGCCGCCAGATCTCCCAATAGACATCCATTTCGGCCTCGCCGCCCGGCACGGCGGGCGCGACCGCTGCTTCCGGGGCCGCATGCAGCAGCGGATAGCTGATATAGCCGGCCCCAAAGGCCAGGCCGATCATGGAGAGCAGAACTAGATAGATGGGCAAATGACGCATTGACATAGGTAAACCGGAATTCTACCACAGGCGCAGCCCAGGCCCAAGCAAACAGCAGCGCGGGCGTTCCACCCAAGGAACCAAAGACCCCTCGCGGGCGTTGGCTTGTCGAAGATCGTGGCACATTGCATTTCGGCCCGGGCATAGGGTAGACTTGTAGACCAACAAACGATTTGTGAGAGGATCGAGGGAACCAGGGTGGCCCTGCAAGAACGACAAAGCCTAAACCAGCGCATTTTGGGCAGACTGCGCGGCATCACGGCTCAGCCCACAGTCGATGACGTTGACACGGACAAATCTGCCGTGGAACGCCCTTCTGTGGAGCAACTCGGCGCGGGAGAGATCGATCTCCCCCATGTCACAAAAGCCCACGTCACAAAAGAGGGCGAGCGAGACGATGCCGCGGCTCAGCGCGCCGAACCTAAAATGGTCGAACGCGCCCGCCGTGACCCAACCGCGTTCCGCGCGCTCTATGAAACCTATGTAGAGCGGGTCTACGCCTATATCTATCACCGAGTCGGCAATATCCAGGATGCCGAAGACCTGACGGCGCGCACCTTCTATCGCGCCCTCGACAGCCTGGATTCCTACGAAGATCGCGGCGCGCCCTTCTCGGCCTGGCTCTTCCGCATCGCGCATAACCTGGTCGCCAACCATCACCGCGACCACAGCCGCCGCCGCTTCCTCTCGCTCGACCGTCTCTGGTTCCACAGCCAAGAGGACGATTCGCCCCTGCAGCAACTGGAGCAAGAAGAGACCCACGCCGCGCTCTGGTCGGCCATCAACCGGCTGCCGGAGGAGCGGCGCAATCTGCTGATCTTCAAGTTTGGCAGCCAGCTTTCCAACCTGGAGATCGGCGAGATGATGAATAAGAGCGAAAGCGCCATCAAGTCGCTCTATTTCCGCACGCTGGCCGCGCTGCGCCAGGACCTGGAGGCGCGCGGGTGGGGGAGCGGACAGACGGAGACGCCCGCCGACCGGTCTGCCCCCATGGAGGTGACAAAATGACCCCGTTGACCGGCTGGCTCGAACAGATTGGGGGACGCCGCGCCGCACCGCCGCGCGGCATCGACCTCGGCAACGGCCGCACGCTGAAGGCGGAAGATGTGCTGGAAGGTCACTTCCGCCGGATGACAACCCGGCAGCGCACACACCATGTATCGGTGCAGGTCGGGGACAACCTGCTGGCGGCCATCGCCGTGCTGGCTCCCGACTTGGCCCCGCTCACGCTGGTGGCCGAGGAAGTGGCGGGCGCGCTGCCGCGTGTCCAACCCGCCGACGATTTCCGCCTGCACCTGCACGAGGCGCTCGAACGCACCCATCGCCAACATGCCGCCCAGCGCACCTTGGGCACGCGCCCGCCCACGCCTCCCGCCGCGCCACGCCGCCCCAGCGGACGGGTCGCCGCGCTGGTGGCGCTGCTTGTGCTGCTGGCCCTCTCTTGGCGCTGGTGGTCCCAACGCGCCGTCTCGTCTGCGGCGGCATGATCAGCATTCAGATGCCAACAAAAAAGACCGGCGCTTCGCCAGCGCCGGTCTTTTTCTATCACTGGCTTATGTCAATGTCCGGTCGTGGATCATCTGGATATACTGTTCGGTCGAACTGACCAGCGGCGGCATCTCGTCCTCATCACGCACGCCTTGACCGGGCGCGGCGATGCGGGCTGGGCCGACCCCCGGCACGTCGATCAACGCCTGGGCATCGCTCTGCGCCAGCTTGAGCACCCCTTCGGCCAGCGCCGCGCCCGCCGCCTCACGCTGTTTGACGGCGCTGCTCCCCAATAGGTTCTTGGTCTGCGCGATGATGCCGATCAGGTCGTGCGCCGGCTTGGTCATCGCGCCGATGATAAAGCCGGTGAGCAGCACATCCCAGACCGGCGGCACAGCCTCCAAAAAACGCGGGGCCAGCGGGCGCAGATAGTCAAAGAGGCGCATCCCCGTATAGTTCGAGATCAGGATGCCCAACACCACCCCCAACACCAGGCTGGTGCCGCTCTTGAACTGGACATAGGCACTCGACTTCAGGTCCGACGCCTTCCAGCCTCGCCCGTTGAGCAGCAGCCAGTCGCCATAGTTCCAGATCACCTCGATCACGCGTTCAACGGCGATGGCAGCGGCGATGAGCGGGAGCAGGACAGGCCACAGCGCGCCGCCCGCTGCGGCCTCTTGCGCGACAGTCTCCTGCACGGCAGCCTCTTGAGCCGCCGGGGCCGCCAGCGCGACCGGCGCCGCCCAGAAGAGCGCCGCCGCGATGCCGAGGCGCGCCAGCAGCCTGCGGCCCAGGGCAAACGGCGCGGCAGCAATTCGGATACGTTGCATAGGGTTCGGGTTCCTTCTGGCTGGATGACTCAATAGCTCTTGGCAAGCTCGACCAACAGGCGCACGCCGTAGCCGGTCGCGCCTTTGGGCACAAGCGGGTTTTTGTCGCCGTTGGTCCAGACCATGGCGGCGATGTCGAGATGCGCCCAGGGATAGCCTTCGGTAAAATGTTCGATAAACTTGGCGCTGGCCGCCACACCCGCCGTGCGCCCTGCGCTGTTCTTGACTTCGGCCATATCGCTCTTGATCTCGTCCTTATACTCGTCGTACATCGGCATGGGCCAGAGCCGTTCTTGGCTGCGTTCGGCGGCGGCCAGCAGCGCCTCTTGCAGTGTGGCGTTGTTGGCAAACAGCCCGGCGGCCTGGCTGCCCAACGCCACGCCAATCGCCCCGGTCAGCGTCGCCAGGTCCACCACCCCCGCCGGTTGAAAGCGCGCCACATAGCCCAAAGCGTCGGCCAGCACCAAGCGCCCCTCGGCGTCGGTGCTGATGATCTCGGCGCTCTTGCCCGTGATGCCGGTCCAAATGTCGCCGGGGCGGAAGGCGTTGCCGTCGGGCATATTTTCCACACAGACGGCCACGCCGATCACCCGCCGAGGCAGGCGCAGCCGGGCGATGGCTTCCAGCGCGCCCACCACAGCCCCGGCTCCGGCCATGTCGTTCTTCATGGCCCCCATGTTTTCGCTCGGCTTGAGGCTGATGCCGCCGGTATCAAAGGTGATGCCCTTGCCCACCAACACCAGCGGCGGCTCTTGCTCCAAGCCCTGCGGGGCATGTTCCAAGAGGATCAGCTTGGCCTTGCGCTTGCTGCCCCGGCTGACGGCCAGCAGGATATTCATCCCCAGCTCGCGCATCGCCTTCTCCCCCAAGACGGTGCAGGCCAGCCCGGTGCGCTCGGCCATAGCCTGGGCGCGCCGCGCAAATTCGGCGGGGAAGAGAATATTGGGCGGCTCGCTCACCAGGTCACGCGCAGTATAGACGCCCTGGGCAACCGCCTGCCCGGCCTGCACCCCCGCCTCCACCTGCCCCAGCCGCTGCTCATCGAACTCGACCACTGTACACGCCTCCGGCCCGTTGCGCTTCGGCTCGCGGCGATATTGCGGCGCGCGATAACCGGCCAGGAGCGTGCCTTCCGCCAATGCTTGGGCCGCGGGCTGCGCATCCAACCCGCCGCCGC
>QEUY01000132.1 GCA_003577365.1 Chloroflexota bacterium
CTGCGCGCCGCGGGCGAGATCGCCGCCGATGTGGGCGTCACCCTGGCGCTGGAGCCGCTCAACCGCTTCGAGACCTTTTTTGTCAACACGGTGGCGCAGGGCATCCGGCTGATGGACGAGGTCGGCCATCCCGCGGTGGGGCTGCTGCTCGACACCTTCCACATGCACATCGAAGAGAAGTCCACCCCCGCCGCGCTGGTCGAGGGGGCGCGCCATCTGCGCCACTTCCATGCCAGCGAGAACGACCGCGGCGTCGTCGGGTCGGGCCAAGTGCCCTGGCCTGCGGTCTGGGCGGCGCTGCAGCACAATGGCTACGCGGGGTGGGTCACAGTCGAGTCGTTCAACGCCTTTTTGCCGGAGTTGGCGGGCGCGACCTGCATCTGGCGACCGCTGGCGCCCGACCCGGCGACGCTCGCCCGTGAGAGCCTGGCCTTTCTGCGTTCGCTAGTCACCCAGCCTAACTGAGGAATCGATCGCATGCATCACACAACCATCTACCGCCGGCCGGGCATGTACGCCGGCTGGCCCGCCAACTATGGCATGTGGGCCTGGGGCGACGAGATCGCGCTCGGCTTCATCCTGGGCCATGTCAAGCCCGATGTGCAGTTTCACGCGCGCGACAAAGACCAACCTTTCGTCACCATGCAGGCGCGCAGCCTGGATGGGGGCCAAAGCTGGAGCGTCGCGCCCTTCCCCGGTAAGACGCCGGGCGGCAAAGGGCTTTCTGCCGACGAGCACATGAACCCCCACCTGTGGATTCTCAACGACCTGGACGGGCCGGAAGGACCCCAGCCCTGCCCCGGCGACGTGGACTTCACCCATCCCGACTTCGCAATCATGTGTGCGCGCACCGGCCTGCGCGCCGGGTCGCGCTCCTGGTTCTATCTCTCCACCGACCGCGCCCGTTCCTGGGCCGGGCCATACACGCTGCCCATGTTCGGCCAGCCGGGCATCTCGGCCCGCACCGATTACTTCGTCGACGGCCCTGCCGCGCTCACGCTCTTCCTCACTGCGGTCAAACCCAACGGCGACGAGGGACGCGTCTTTTGCGCGCGCACGACCGACAGCGGCCAATCCTTCCACTTCGTCTCCTGGATCACCCCGGAGCCGCCTGGCTACAACATCATGCCCGCCAGCCTGCGCCTTCCCTCCGGGCGCATTCTCACCGCGCTGCGCTGCAGCGAGAGCCGCACCACCGAATCACGGCGCTGCTGGATCGACCTGTACGCCTCGGACGATAACGGCGCAAGCTGGCAGCCGCTCAGCACGCCCGTTGCCGACGCCGGGCGCGGGGGCAACCCGCCCGCGCTGCTGCGCCTGCAGGATGGGCGGCTCTGTCTGATCTACGGTTTTCGCGACGCTCCCTTTGCCATGCACGCCCGCCTCAGCGAAGACGACGGCGCATCCTGGTCCAGCCCGATCACGCTGCGCCAGGGCGCGGGCAACCATGACCTGGGCTACCCGCGCGCGATCCAGCGGCCCGATGGGACCGTCGTCACGGCCTACTATTTCAACGACCACCCCGACGAAGAACGCTATATCGCCGCCACGCTCTGGCGGCCCTAGCGCGGCTTCGTCCACAGCGTGTGGAAAGCTGCTCTATGCCACAGCATCTCTTGTCCGATATCCGGGGCCTCGTCTGCCCCATGGTTACGCCGTTTGCTGCCGACGGCGCGCTCGACCTGGCGGCGGCGCGCCAAGTGGTGGATTTCCTGATCGCCCACGGGGTACAGGTGCTCTTCCCCGCCGGCTCCACCGGCGAAGGCGCGCTGTTGACCCAAGCCGAACGTGAAGCCTTGGCCGCGGCGGTCGTAGACCAGGCAGCGGGCCGTGTGCCGGTGCTCGTGCATACCGGGGCCATCACTACCGCCGAGACGGTCGCCCTCACACGCCATGCGCAGGCCATCGGCGCAAGCGCGGCGTCGGTGATCACCCCCTATTTCTTCACCTACGACGAAGAGAGCGTCTTTGCCCATTATCTGGCCGTAGCGCAGGCCGTGCCCGACTTTCCCGTCTTTGTCTACGCCTTCCCCGGCAACGCCAAGAATGATATCAGCCCGGCGCTGCTGGCACGGCTGCGCGCCGCCGCGCCCAACATCGCCGGATTCAAATCGTCCAACGGCGATCTCATCCGCTTTCAGGAATATATGGACGCCATCGGCCCCGGCGGCGTGCCGCTCTGTGGCGTCGACGGGCTGATGCTGCCGGCGTTGGCCTTGGGCAGCATGGGGCAAGTTTCGGGCAACTCCAATGCCGTGCCCGAATTGTTCCGCCGCGTCTATAATACCTTTCGCGCCGGCGATCTCGAGGCGGCGCGTGCCGCACAGTCCGCGGTCAACCGTGCCCGCCGTGCCCTGCACGATGGCGTGCCTCTCGCCTATTTCAAGGCGGCGCTGACCTTGCGCGGCGTGCCTGGGGGGCGTGTGCGTGCGCCCATGCGCGAGCTAACGCCAGCGCAGATCGACCAACTGCGCGCCGACCTACAAACCCTCGGCGTGCTGTAAGGTGTGCTGTAAACGGGGGCACGTTGACCGGCCATAGCGCGGCCTGATAGGGCAGCCCGACGCCGGCGGATACGCCTTTGCCCACGCCATTCTGTATTTGCAGCCAGCCGTACATGCTCACTAAGCCAACGTGCCCCGGCGCTGCCAACCAAAGAGGCCGGGATGGAGCGCTCCATCCCGGCCTCTTTGGTTCTGCTTCTTCTGAACTTTGCGCCCTCTGCGGTTGGACTCCCTGCGGTAAACCCTCTCACTCCGCTTCCGGCAGCATCTTGGGCTTGCGCCGCGGCGGGCCCGGCGCGGCAGAGGCCGGCTTGCGCCGCAGACTGCTCAGGCGGCTGCGCACCCAAGGCAGCCGCGCCGCCAGCAGCACGCCCAAGATCACGGCGTAGAGCGTCGGCTCGCCCGCCGCCAGCTTGGCGACCCAGATGTAATGCACCACGGCGAAGATGCCCGCGGCGTAGACCCAGCGGTGCAGCCGCTTCCAGTTGCGGCCCAGCCGTTTCATCGCGCCGCGCGTCGACGTGAGCGCCAGCGGCAGCAGGATCAACAGCGCCGCAAAGCCCACCACAATATAAGGCTTGCTGGGCAGCCCGTCCTCCAAGATAAAGCGCAGGCTAAAGCCGTAGTCCAGCCCCACAAAGACCAGGAAATGCAAGGCGGCATAGGCAAAGGCCCACAGCCCCAACGACTTGCGGATTACGCCGACCTTGCGCCAGCCGGTGACGGTCTGCACTGGCGTCACCGCCAGCGAGGCCAGCAGGAGCCGGATCGCACCGCTGCCTGTGCGGTTGGTGAAGTCGTCAATGGGGTTGACGGTCAGGTTGCCCTGCCAAGTGTCCCACGCCAGCCAGAGCAGCGGCAGGATCGCAGCCAGGTTGGCCGCCAGCCACAGCCCATGGCGGCGCAGGAAGGTGTGCGGCGCGCCCATCAGAAATTCGCCCGCAGGTCCAACCCATCGTAGAGATAGGCGACCTCTTCGGCATAGCCGTTGAAGAGCAGCGTGTCGCGGCGGCCAAACTCGCCGATGCGCCGTTCCGACGCCTGCGACCAGCGCGGATGGTTCACCTCTGGGTTGACATTGGCATAGAAGCCATATTCGTTGGGCGCGGCCTGCATCCAGGTGGAGATGGGCATCTCGTCCACCAGGTCGATCTGGACGATGCTCTTGATGCTCTTGAAGCCATATTTCCAGGGCACGACGATGCGGAGGGGCGCGCCGTTGGCCGGGAGCAGCAGCTTGCCATACATGCCGGTGGCAAAGATCGCCAGCGGGTTCATGGCCTCGGCCACGGTCAATCCCTCGACATAAGGCCAATCGAGCAGGCGGCTCTTCTGCCCCTCCATCTGTTCCGGGCGCATCACAGTGGTGAACTTGACGAACTTGGCTTCGGCCTTGGGTTCGACCTCTTTGAGCAGCTCGGCGATGGGGAAGCCCACCCAAGGGATCACCATCGACCAGGCTTCGACACAGCGCAGCCGGTAGATGCGCTCTTCCTGCGTAAACTTCTTGAGCAAGTCGTCGATGTCGTAGGTCTTGGGGTTGTTGACCAGCCCGCCCACGGTCACCGTCCAGGGACGGGTCACAAAGTCGGTGGAGAGCTTGGCGACAGCTTCCTTGTCGGTGCTGAACTCGTAGAAGTTGTTGTAGTTGGTGATCTCCTCATACTGGTTGAGCGGGTCGTCCAGTTCGTCGGTGGCATGGCTCGCATACGGCTCGGCATGGGCCAACGCCTCCGGCAGATCGCCGGGCGGCGGCGCAGCTTGGACGGCTGCCGGGGCCGCCGATTGGCTTTGTGCGCCGGCCCGTGGGCCGCCACACGCCGCCAAGGCCAACCCGCCTACCGCCAAGGAACCCGCGCCCACCATAAAGTGGCGGCGGTTGAGATAGACATGCTCCGGGGTGATCTCCGAGGGTGCAATCTTGACCATGACGTGCTTCTCCTTTTCACTCTGCGCCGGACATGTCCGGCGCGGCGATGAGTGCTGTGTATGACCAATCCGCTGGCAAAATATAGTTCAGTGTCTGGGATGATGGTAGAGCGGCGGCTGTCAGCCCCATGGGCAGGCCACCGTCCGTGCCGATGCCCGCTCCGGCGATCACAGAATAGGGGCAAAGCCTAAAGCGTGCCTTAAAATAAGATTACAGGCAGATGTTGATTTGCCCTGGTAAGCTGCCTTCCAACGGGAACCAAACGCACTGCTGCGCCGCATCCACCCATCACCTGCACTAGAATAGACTGTATGAGCTTCGAAACGTTACATCCGCCGGTGGTCCATTTTCCGATCGCGCTGCTGCTGTTGGGCAGCGCGGCGGCGCTGCTCGATTTGGCCGGGGTGCGCCGCGCCGAGCTGCGCGTCTTGGCCTGGTGGCCGCTGCGCTTGGGGTGGCTGGGTGCGGCCGCGGCGGTGCTCACGGGGCTGCTGGCGCAAAGCGGGCTGCCGCCGCGCTCGCCCTACAGCGCCGTGCTCAATTGGCATATCGGGTCAGGGCTGGCGATCCTGCTGGTCTATGGGGCGCTGCTCTATCGCCAGTGGCTGTGGACGGCCAAACGCCGCCCGCCGGACACCCCGCCCGACCTGCTGGACGTGCCCGGCGCACGCGGTTGGGTCATTGCGCTGCTGCTGTTGGGGATGGCGCTCGTCACCCTCAGCGGCTGGCTGGGCGGCGAGCTAGTCTATACTTGGGGAGTCAACGTGGCGGAATAGACTACGGCGCGAGCATCACCTCGGCCATGTTGCGCACCAACTGTTTGTCGTAGTCGTCGGGGAACCAGGTGAGCGACATGCCCAGCACCATCAGCTGCGCGCCCGTGGCGTTGGCATCCCCGGCGTCGGTCGCCAGGAAGAGCAGCGGCGCGCCCGCGTCGCCGCTGTCCGGCCCGCGGCGCAGCGCCACCTTTGGCCCCGTGTCGCCGACCGCAGCCTCCAGCGGCGTCACCGGCGGCAGCCCGTTCGCCAGCTCAATCACCTCGGAAGGCAGCCCGGCCACCAACATCGGCACCTCGTCGCTCACCTCCACATCGGCGATCACCGATGGGTCGTTGGGGCTCATGCCAAAGAAGGGCCGGCGGCTACTCACCGTCAGATGCCCGCCGGTGTTGATATAGCCCAGCATGGCGTCGAGGTCGTTGACGCCCGGCCCGCCGTTCTCATAGCCGCCGCTGCTCCAGATCACCCACTTGTACTCGCGCAACTCCTCGACAGGCGGCGTGCCCTGGGTGGTCGTCGACCATAGGATTGGCTGGTGGCCCATCTGCGTCAACACCTGCAGATAGACATCCGCCTCGCTGGCGTCATCCGGACTCACCAGGTCGTTGTCGTCCACCACCAGGATGGCATTGGTCGCCTGCCCTTCCGCCTGCGGCGTGGGCGTGCCCGGCAAGGGAAGCGGCTCGCCCGCGGGCGGCGTAGGCGCAGGCGTGGGCGGCGCTTCGCCTTCGGCAAAGGAACAGATCGCCAGGTCGCGCCCGGTGACACAGCCGTTGTAGTCTCCGCTCAAGATGCGGTCGACCCCGGCGCGGATGCCGGCGTTGTCCTTGCCCAAGATCGCCACCAGCCGGTGACCCTCGTCCAACTGCAACTGGCCGATCAAGATCGTCTGCGACGCCACCAGGCGCAGCCCGTCGACCATCTCCAGATAGAGCGTGACCTGCGGGGTGGGCGTCGCCACCGGCGTGGCGGTCGGCGTGGCGGTGATGCTGATCGCCGTGCTGTCGGTGACGCTGCCCGTCGTCGTCATGGCCGCGCCGCCGGCGATGACCACCGGCGTAGCCGGGGCCGGCAGCAGCGATTCCGCGCCCGGCTGCGACCCCACAGCCGGCGCGGCCTCCGCGCCGGGCATGGGCGTGGGGGTCACCTCCACCAAACGGAAGCCCAGATCACGCAGCAGCGTGGTTTCCTCGTCCACCATGCCGTAGTCCGCCAGGACGATCATATCGGTGGCGGGCATCTCGCGATCTTTTTGCAGCGTGCCGGTCAGCACCGTGGTGCTGGCGAGATCCAACTGTCTGCCGGTTAGCCCCAAACTGTCCTGCAGCCGCGAGCCTTCGGCTAGAATTTGGGCATCCACCGCCGACGCGTTGCCAAAGATCAGCGCCACCTGCTTGCCCAGATAGGCCGGGAAGTCGGTCACCGTATCTAGCCGCTGGGCCGAGGCCAGGAAGTTCGCTACAAATTCCACCAGCCGCCGGTTGTCGTGACGCTCCACAAAGGGCGCGGTCAGCACGTCAAAATCGCTCATGGCGAGCACGCGCCAGGCTGTGTCTTTGCCCGTCAGCCCGCCCAGGGCCACCGTGGTGAACCCGGTGATGCCGGTGCGCACGCTGCTGAGGGTGGTGTCGGTGCTGCGCACTTGGGGCATGACCTCGCCGCTGATGCTGCGCGCCCCATAGAACGCGACCTTCTGCCCCGCCAGGCCGGCGGCTTGGTCCAGAAACTGCGCCTGAAAAATATAGGTATAGTTGCCGTCGTTGACGCTCGTATCGTAGAGATAATCGTCGTTAAAGACAATGCCAAACGGCTCGGCCAGGTTGTTGATATCCTGGGCCAGATCGCCCAGCACATCGGGGTCGCTGATCAGCAGCAGGTGGCCGCCGTCGGCTACAAAACGCTGCACTACGCCGATCTCGGCCTGTGTCCAGAGGAAAAAAGGGCTGGCGACGACCAGCGCGCTGGCGTTTTCCAAAAGGCCCTGCAGTTCCTCCGACTGGTCGGGGAAGTCCTGATAGTTGGTCACGGCGAGGATGTCCACCGTGCCCAGCCAGAAACGCATCCCCAGCCCGCGGCGCGCCAGGGCGGCGGCCAGCGGTTCAAACTGGTTGCGGTTGAGCCGGTTGCCGTGGGCCAAGTCCACCACCACCGGCCCGGCGCGCATCCCTTGGGCCACGCGCACGGTCCCCGGTTCCAACACCACGGGCGTGGCGGTCGGCACTGGGGTCGCGGCCAGGCTGACCACCGGCACATCGGCGACATAGGCGCGGTCGTTGAGCCGCCAGACGACGCTGCGCACAAAAAGTGGGGCAATAAGCAAAAGCAGCGCGATCACCCCCAAGACAATGCGCAAGATCAGGGGCCGCGAGGACAGGGGGCGGGTCACGATCCTGCTCCCGTGGGCTGGGGCGTGGCTGGGGATGTGGCGGATGGCGGCAGCGGCGTGGACGGCGCGCGCAGTTGCAGCAGGTGGCGCTCGACGGCGTCGCCGCTCTCGACGCCCGGCAGGGGAATGCGTGTGTCCAGCAGAAAGACGGCAGCGGGCGGCGCGGTTTCGACCATCTGCCGCACCGCCACGGTGAAATCGGGCGGCGCTTCCGGCGCGGCCATGCGGTAGAAATCCACCAGATTGACCACGCGGTAGCGCGTGACCCCAGCCAGCTCCGCCGCGCTCAGGATGGCATCGGCGCGCCCGCCCTCCCGGTCGACCAAGCCCACGGCCACCGCTTCGCTGCCCATATAGATGCGCGCCTCGGCCACCGTGCGTTTGTCCAGCTTGAGCGGGTTGACCTCGGCGTTCTGCCGCTGGGCGATGACGTTGTTGATAAAGGCTTCGGCCACCAGGTCAAGCTGGTGGATACGGTCGAAGCGGCTGCCGCCGGAGAGTTTGTAAGGCCCGCTGCTCTGTTCGCCGGGGGCCAGCGTGGGGTCGGTGGGCCGTTCGCCGCGCGCCCCAATA
>QEUY01000133.1 GCA_003577365.1 Chloroflexota bacterium
GAAGGCGACATGGTGCTGATCGACCTGTGGACCAAGGAACAGGGCAACCCACAGGGGTCGATGGCCGATCTGACCTGGACGGCCTACTGCGGCAAGCGTGTGCCGCCCAAGGTGACCGAGGTCTTCGAGGTCGTCGCCGCGGCGCGCGATCGCGCTGTCAACTTTGTGCGCGAGCAACTGGCTGCGGGCCAGGAGGTGCGTGGCTATGCAGTGGACGACGCCGCGCGCCAGGTGATCGTGGAGGCCGGCTACGGTGCGTACATCATGCACCGCACGGGCCACAGCCTTGGCCCCACAGGCCACTATCTGGGGGTCAACATCGACAACTTGGAGACGCACGACGACCGCATCCTGCTGCCCGGGATCATGTTCACCGTCGAGCCGGGTATTTATATGCCCCAGTTCAACTTCGACGACGGCGCGGTCGCCAAGGGGCTGGGCATCCGCAGCGAGATCAACTGCGCCATGCAGCCGGGCGCGGTGGAAGTGACCACCTTGCCGCTGCAGACCGAGGTGCGGCCTTTGCTGGCCTAAGCAACACGAGCTGTAGTGGGGAATTATGTGCTCTGCGCCGTACGGTCACGATCTGCCGTACGGTCACGATCTATCGTGACCGTACGTAGGCAAAAGCGCAGCTATCATCCTATCCAATCATATGCAAGTTCAAAAGAATTCCGTTCAAAGCAAGGAGCAATGTATGCACAAGCGTTTATGGGTTGTAACGCTGCTGGCGCTGGTCGCACTGCTGCTGACCGCCTGCCCGGCAGCCGCACCTGCGCCCGCGCCTGCCGAAACGGGCAGCGAAGCGGCGGCCCCCGCGGAAGGAGCCGCGGAGGAAGCTGCCCCCACCGAAGGCGGCGGCGGCACGCTGATCGTCGGGCGCGGCGGCGATACCGTCTCGCTGGATGCCGGTGTGGTGACCGACGGCGAGTCGGCGCGCGTGATCAACGAGATCGTCGAAGGCTTGACCAAGATGGAGGGCACCTCCACCCGCCCGATCCCCTGGTTGGCCGAATCTTGGGAGACCGAGGACAGCCAGACCTGGACTTTCCACCTGCGCCAAGGGGTGAAATTCCATGACGGCACGCCCTTCAATGCCGAGGCGGTGAAGTGGAACCTGGATCGCATCCGCGACCCGGAGAACGAATGGCGCTTTGGCCGCACCTTTGAGTATTACACCCAGGAATTTGGCGAGACGCTGCCGATCAACGAGGTCAACGTCGTCGACGAATACACAGTCGAGATCGTGCTGGGCGCGCCCTCGGCGGTGCTGCTCAACAAACTGGCGCTGGCCTTCGCCTTTGGCATGAACAGCCCGACCGCCATTCAGGAGCAGGGCGACAAATATGGCACGCCGGCTGGCACCGCCGTGGGCACCGGCCCCTTCAAGTTTGTGGAGTGGATCCCCGACGACCGCATTGTCGTGGAACGCAACGAGGAGTGGTGGGGCGAGGGTCCCAAGCTCGACCGCATCATCTGGCGTTCGATCCCCGACAACTCGGCGCGCTTTGCCGAACTGCAGGCCGGCACGATCCATCAGGCCGACCTAGCCCAGACCGACCTGCCGATGGCTGCCGAGGACCCGAATCTGACGCTCTATACGCTGCCTTCGCTCAGCACCGGTTACATTGCTTTCCAGCAGTGCATCGAGCCGTTTGAAAAGCTGGAGGTGCGCCAGGCCATCGCCCATGCTGTCAACTGGGCGGCGTTGATCCCGGCCTTCTATGGCGAGTATGGCGAGCTGGCCGGCTCCTTCCAGCCGCCTGCCATTCTGGGGTCCAACCCCAACATCCATCCGTTCGAGTATAACCCCGACAAGGCTAAGGAACTGCTGGCCGCCGCCGGTCTGCCCGACGGCTTTGAGACCGACTTCTGGTATATCCCGGTCGTGCGCGGCTACTTCCCCGACTCCAAGGCTATCGGCGAGGCGATTGCCGCCGACCTGGCCAAGGTGGGCATCAAGGTCAACCTGACGACCGAGGACTGGGGCGCCTATCTGGAAGACCGCAACGTCGGCAAGTTCCCCATGTGGATGCTGGGCTGGGGTTCGGACAACGGCGACCCGGACAACTACATCGGCTATCACTTCGCGCATACGCCGGGTGAGCCGCGGGCCGAGGACTGTCTCAACGACGAGAAGTTGGCGAACCTGCTGATCCAAGGGCGCGAGGTTGCCGACCCCGACCAGCGCGAGAAGATCTATCAGGAAGCCGAGCAGATCGTCCACGACAACGTCTATCGCATTCCGGTCGTGTGGGCCACTACGCCCGTCGTCTTCCGCAACAACGTCAAGGGCTACGAGCCGGTGGTCTTCCGCTCGTGGTATGAGTATCTCTGGATCGAGGGCGAATAAGCTTCGCTGCTAGATCGACTGCCGGACCGCGAACAGCCGGTCCGGCAGTCTCTTTTTCCTTTTCCACGAAAGCAAAATTGGTATGGGACAATATATTCTGCGCCGGTTGATCGCCTTGATCCCGGTGCTGCTGGGGGTCTCGATCGTCGTCTTTACGCTGATCCGCATGATCCCCGGCGACCCTGTGATCACGATGTTGGGCGAACGGGCGCGGGCCGAAGATGTGGCGCGCGTGCGTGAGGAACTCGGCTTTAACCGCCCAATCGTCGTGCAGTATGTCGAATGGATGGGCCGCGTGGTGCGCGGCGACCTGGGCACGTCGATCATCAACCGCACCGAGGTGATGGTCGAGCTGCGCTCGCGCCTGGCTGCGACCTTGGAGTTGGTGATCGTGGGGCTGATCATTGGCGTCCTTGTGGGCGTCTCAGTCGGTATACTCTCGGCGCTCAGGCGCAACACCTGGATCGATTTTGCGGCCACCGTGGGCGCGCTTTTGGGCGTCTCGATGCCGATCTATTGGCTGGCGCTGATCGCCATCTATGCCTTGGCCGTCAACCGGCAGATCTTCCCGCCCAGCGCGCGCATCGACGCCCAGCTCGACGTGACGCGGCACACCGGCTTTATGCTGATCGACACGCTGCTGATGGGCAGCCCCAAACATTTCTTCAACGCCGTGTGGCACCTGGTCTTGCCAGCCACGGTGTTGAGCACGACCGTGATGCCGATCCTGGCGCGGCTGACGCGCGCCAGCATGTTGGAGGTGATGCGCCAAGACTATGTGCGCACCGCCGAGGCCAAGGGGCTGCGCCGCCGCACGGTGGTGATCGGCCATGCGCTCAAAAACGCGCTGCTGCCGATCGTGACCGTGATCGGGCTGCAACTCGGCGGGCTGTTGGGCGGCGCGCTGCTCACCGAAACCATTTTCTCCTGGCCGGGCATGGGGCTATGGACCTATCGGGCCATCCTCAGCCGCGACTATCCGATTGTGCAGGGTGCGGTGCTGGTCAGCGCGACCATTTATGTGGTGGTCAATCTGCTGGTGGATATTTCCTATGCCTACCTGGATCCGCGCATCCGCTATCAAGGTAGCTGAGGGCCGACCGATGACAACACAAGCTGCTCTCCAACCAACCTTGTTGGGCCAAGTCGAGCCGCGCAAATCACGCGGCTTGATGCGCGATGCCATGCGCCGCTTGGTGTCGGGCTGGAATGGGCGCGTGGGGTTGGCGATCATTGTGCTCACCGTGCTGATCGGCGTCCTGGCCCCGGTGGTGGACCCCTATGACCCCACGACCGATTCGGATTTGGCCAATGCCCGGCTGGAGCCATCTTGGGAACACCCTTTCGGCACCGACCGGCTGGGCCGCGATATGTTCCGCCGCGTGATCCATGGCACGCGCATCTCGCTGATGATCGGCTTTGTGGTGGTCTTTGTCTCTGGCACCATCGGCACGGTGCTGGGGTTGATCGCCGGCTATTTCGGCAAGACGGTCGACACGGTGATCATGCGGCTGATGGATATTTTGCTGGCGTTTCCCGCCATTCTGCTGGCGATCGCGATTGTGGCCGTGCGCGGGCCGGGTCTGTTTAACACGATCCTGGCGGTGGCGATCGTCGGCATTCCTGGCTATGCGCGCGTGGTGCGCTCGATGGTGCTGTCGCTGCGCGAGCGCGACTATGTGGACGCGGCGCGCATGATCGGCGTCGGCAACGCGCGCATCATGTTTGGGCATATTCTGCCCAACAGCCTCAGCCCGCTGATCGTGCAGGCGACGTTGGGCGTGGGCGGCGCGATCCTCTTTGCCGCGGCGCTCGGCTTTTTGGGCTTGGGGGTGCAGCCGCCGCGGCCCGAATGGGGCGCGATGATCAGCGACGGCATCCCCTTCTTGCGCCAATCGCCCTATCTGGTCTTCTATCCCGGCATCGCCATTATGATCACGGTGCTGGGCTTTAACCTGCTGGGCGACGGTCTGCGCGACGCGCTGGACCCCCAACTGCGCGACTAACGCAGCACGCCCGGCGCACAGTGCAAGGCGGGCAGCCATGTTCATCCACGCAAGCGGGCCGGCGGACGCACCGGCCATTCTCTTTCTGCATGGCAACGGCGTCAACGGCATGATGTGGAAGGCGCACGTGCAGCGGCTGGCGGGCTATCACTGCCTCGCCCCCGACTTGCCGGGCTTTGGCCGCAGCCGGGAGCAGGCGTGGGTCTCGCTTGATGCCACGGCTCGCCAACTGGTCGAGGTCGTCTGCACGCGCGCGGCCAACGCCAAGGCGCATGTCGTCGGCCTCTCGCTCGGCGGGAGCACGGCGATCAAGCTGTTGAGCATGGCCCCAGACCGGATCGACCATGCAATTGTGGACGGGGCCGGCGTCTTGCCCCTGCCCGGCCTGCCGCTGATGAAGATCGGCTTCCGCCTCATGCAGCCTTTTCTGCACCGTGAGTTTGTGATCAAGCTGATCGCGCGCGGGATGCACATCGACAAGGCGGGCTATGCGCAGTTCCGGCAGGATATGCGGGCGATGTCGCCCGCGTCGTTTCGCCGCGCTTTTATCCAAGCCTTGTCGCAGCGCCAACCGCCGGGGCTGGAGCAGGCGACCTGCCCCACGCTTTTTGTATCGGGCGAAAAAGAGCCGGAGGCGGTCAGGCGCTCGAACGTGATGCTGGCGCGCCGCATGCCCAACGCCCAAACCCGGATGGTTCCAGGCCTGGGCCATGCTTGGGGCGCAGTCGACGCCGTAGACCTCAACATTCGCATGGTAGAAGCCTGGATTCAAGACCAGCCGCTGCCCAGGGAACTGGTCGACGTGAAGCTCAGCTAGTCTGACCAGGGAGCGAAAATCCGCATCTACTAAGTTTGGATACAATCTTCCTCGTACGGACACGATATATCGTGTCCGTACGAGGTGAATCGCTAAGGAGTTACAGTGAACGCACCTGGAGCCAACGACGCCCGCTGGAGCGGTGGCGTCGTGCCGTACCCCGACCCTGCCGTCGAGGTCATGGATGCCCGTTTCAAACGCTATGCCATCGGCAACACTGCGGTCGAGCGGCTCTGCACGGGGATGCGCTGGGCCGAGGGGCCGGTCTGGTTTGGCGATGGCCGCACGCTGATCTGGAGCGACATCCCCAACAACCGCATGCTGCGCTGGGACGAGGAGACGGGCGCGGTCGGCGTCTTTCGCAGGCCGTCCAATCATAGCAACGGCAACACGCGCGACCGCCAGGGGCGGCTGATCACCTGTGAACACGGGACGCGGCGCGTGACGCGCACCGAATACGGCGGCAGTATCACCGTCTTGATCGACCGCTACAACGGCAAGCGGCTCAATGCGCCCAACGACGTGGTGGTCCATTCGGACGGCTCGATCTGGTTCACCGACCCCGGCTATGGCACGCTGCTGGACTATGAGGGCGAGGTGGCGGCGCATGAGCTGCCCACCGCGGTCTACCGGCTGGACCCGGCCAGCGGCCAGGCCACCGTCGTCGCCGACGATTTTGTCAAGCCCAACGGCCTTTGCTTTGCGCCGGATGAGTCCAAGCTCTATATCGTCGATACAGGCCGTTCGCATGACCCCAACGGCCCGTCGCATATCCGTGTCTTTGACGTGCAGGGGCCTAAACTCAGGGGCGGCGCGGTCTTTGTCGATATGGGGCGGGGGTCGGCGGACGGCATCCGCACCGACGTGGACGGCAACCTGTGGGCGAGCGCCGGTTGGGGCGGGCCGGGCTATGACGGCGTGCATTGCTTTGCGCCCAACGGCGACCTGATCGGCCAGATTCATCTGCCGGAGCCATGTTCGAACCTGTGCTTTGGCGGGCGCAAGCAGAAGCGGCTGTTCATGACCTGCGGCCAGTCGGTCTACGCGCTCTATGTCGAGGCGCAGGGCAGCCAGATACCGTAGGGATTGGACAGTAGAGAGTGGGGGCAGAAGTAGAGAGATGCTTCGCTCCGCTCGACATGACAGCCGCCGCTGTGCCCTGGACCTGACTTCCTACTGCCCAATTTCCACTGCCTAGAAAGGTTTTTCGATGGGTATTAGCATCGGACTGGTCGGGCTGGGGTCGTTTGGCCGCGCCTTTGCCGACCTCTTTATGAGCCATCCGCTGGTCGACCGCATCGCGCTCTGCGACCGCGAGCCGGAGCGGATCGAACCCTTCGCCAACAAGGAATCGTGGCGCGCCAAGTTCAACCGGCGCGATGTTTACCGCTCGCTCGACGACATCTGCCGCAGCGACCTGGACGCGCTGGTGATCATCACGCAGCCCTGGCTGCACGCGCCGCAGTGCATCCAGGCGTTGGAGGCAGGCAAGAGCGTCTACAGCGCCGTGCCGATCATCAGCATCCCCGACGACGACGAGATTCTGGACTGGTGCGACAAGCTGGTGGGCGCAGTGCAGCGCACGGGCAAGCATTATATGCTGGGCGAGACGACCTATTACCGGCCCCAGACGATGTACTGCCGCCGCCAAGCGCGCGCCGGGGCCTTTGGCGATTTTGTCTACAGCGAAGGCGAGTATTACCACGACGTAGACGCCAAGACCAACCTGCGCGAGGTGGCGAGGCGGCGGCACGCCAGCCAGGCCGGGCAGGAATGGCTGGCGCTGCGCGAGCAGTATAAGGCCCGCGGCGTGCTGGGCGGGCCGATGCACTACCCGACCCATTCGACCAGCGGGCCGATCAGCGTCACGGGCAGCCATGCCGTCAAGGTGGTCTGCTGGGGCTATACCAACCGCACGCAGGACCCCTATTTTGTGGAGGAGGGCGCGGCCTTCAGCAACGAGACCGCGCTCTTCCAGATGAGCGACGGCAGCACCATGCGCATCATCGAGGCGCGCGAGATCGGCCACACCGAGCGCGAGATCTTTCGCATCTACGGCACGCAGGGCAGCTTTGAGAACGATACTTGGGTGGACAAGGAGAAGGCCACACCGCTGACCGTGGCCGAGATGCGCGACCCACTGCCGCCGGAGGTTGTGGAGGCGTTCCAGGCGGCGAGCCATACGTCCGACTTTTACGGCGGGCATGGCGGGTCGCACGCCTATTTGGTGCATGAGTTTGTCGACGCCGTGGCGCACGACCGCATCCCCGCGATCAACGTCTGGGAGTCGGTGCGTTATATGGCCGCGGGCGTGGCCGCGCACCAGTCGGCGCTGCGCGGCGGCGAGGTGGTGACCGTGCCCGACTGGGGCGACGCCCCCCAGTAGCCCGCTGTCATTCTGTTCGCACGGAGGGGCCTTGTCACCCTGAGCGGAGCGAAGGGCCTCTCTGAGCTGCGTGCACTCAGAGGGATGCTTCGCCGCAGACGGCTCAGCATGACAGACGCCTATCCTCCTGAGCGGAGCATGACAATTGATGACTTTTTACGAGGCCTTGGCGGACCCGAGCGGGGCTTCGACAGCAGCGGCTGAGTTTGCTACAATAGAGACTACCTCTCTTCCCTCTCGACGATTGAGTCATCCGCCGTGTCATCTACTGTGATCGATCGTCAGTATGCAAGGACGCCGCACATGCTCACTCCCCACTATACCCATGAGCGCAATTTCGGCTGCCGCATCACCGAGTGCCTCTACCGCGGGCTGCGCGCGCTGACGCTGGAAAATGAAGTGGTCCGCGTCACCTTCTTGGTGGACAAGGGCACGGACATCCTGGAGTTTTTGCACAAGCCAAGCGACACCGATTTTATGTGGCGCTCGCCGCTGGGGGTGCGCAACCCCGCCACCTTTGTGCCGACGGTGGCGCGGCCCGACGGCGCGTTCCTCGACTACTATGAAGGCGGCTGGCAGGAATGTCTGCCCAC
>QEUY01000134.1 GCA_003577365.1 Chloroflexota bacterium
CGTGACGCGGCCGTTGCCTACGGCCGCGCCGTTGTCGGCGCGTGTCACGCGCCCCGCAATGCGTAAGGTCTGGAGATCCAGTGTGAGGGCGAGTTCCGGTAAGGGAAAGGCACTGTTGGCCGGAATGTTCACGCTCGTCGTAAGCGGTTGATAGTGGAGGGCGCTGATCGTGAGGTCTAGCTGGTAGGCAGTGTTTGCCAGGTCCGGGAACAGCCGTGCGCTGTTCCCCGCCAGGGCGAAGAAGCCATCGAGCATGATTTTGACAAAGACCGCGCCGAGTTCGTCGTTATCGACCTGGACGTCGAACTGGCGCAACGCTGTGCCGGTGCTGGCCGAACGGACCCGGCCCGCGACGAGCAACCCAAAGCGCATCGTCAGGTCGTCGACGACATGATAGATGCGCTGATTGGCGACTACTTCATAGCTGCTCATATTCATAGGCGCTCATAGATGTGCTGATTCATGACGGGCTGTCTGCAGCCACAATCTGGCTGTAGGTCGTCTCGTGTGTCTGGACGGGTGTTACCGCCTCTGGTTCTTGGCCCGCGTCGATCTCCACAACTTCGACCAGATAGCTCAATGAAGTCTGATAGGACTCCTGCAGCGCGCTCCAGACACGCGTCAGCTCTTCCAGCGTCAACATCTCAAGGTGGATGCGAAAGTCTTCGTCCTCGCCGGCAAGCGAATCGCGCAGATCGCTGCCACGCAGGACCGGGATGTCGTTGAAAAGCTGCAGAATGCGCCCCAGCAGGAGCTGCTCGTCCAGCGGATCATTCATAAGCGGCGTAAATAGATAGTGCAGGTTGATGGGCAGCGGTCGCCGCGCGCGCTGGCCGGCGGTTACGCGTCGCTGCGGTTGGTTGAGCAGGTTCTCGTTGCGCGTGACCCGGTAGAGCCAGATGGAGATGCCCTGGCCGGTAAATTCGCTGGGCGTGCTGAGGGCAACGGTGACGCCAGGGAGCGGAATATTGTTCTCGACAAGTTCGCGCAATGACTGGCTAATGGCCCGAATCGCGGTATATTCACTCATAGCTTTTGGGTAAGGTAGGCGGCTGCCACTGCTCGATGAACTGCTCGATATACGCATCTAGCTGGACAAGAGACTGGAAATAGCGCCGTTCGCCCGACATCAGATTGGTGACATGCCCCCGCCACAGCGTGGGACTGGTCGCCGTCGCCGGTTCTTCAAGCCAGATTTTGACGCTGAAGAGAATGGTATGGCCTGGCTCCGGTGATGCTTGTGTTGTCAGGCCGCTGTGTTTGCACATGCGGACAACAACATACCAGGGGGGCGTTGCGTGGGGCGTTCGAGCAGCGTATCGAGTTGCGTTCTACAGATTGGTTTCTGCCGCGATCTGGTCGCAAATCGCGTTCAACCGTGCGGTCAGTTGTTTGGCTTCGCGTAGCAAATGAGGGAGTTGCCGGCCGGCAGGCGAGGGTTGGGGGGGCAGGTAGTTGTCGAGCGGCGGCGCTTGATCCGACAGGATCTGCTGGTAGATCTGTTGGGTGCGCTCCGATGGCCGAATGGACAGTTCTTTGGCGAGGGCGGCTGCACAATCCTCGAACTGATGCAGCGCGCCCACGCGGTCGCCGCTGAGATAGCGCAGGCGCATCATCTGCCTGTGGGCATGCTCGCGCAGATAGTCGTGGCGCAAGATGATATGACCATAGGCGATGCCCAGTTCATAGCTGCCGGTGGACTCACAGTAGTGCATCAGTTTGTCCAAGCCGTTGAGATAGAGCTGCTGGAGCCGCTCACGTTCGTAGAGACACCACTCTGCATACCAGCCTTCCAACAGATCGCCTTGGCAGCGCGCAGTGGCTTGTCGCAGGCGGGCAGCCTTCTTCTCGTCCAGCATGTTGCCGGGCACGTTTTGGGTGGCGTGCAGCGCGGCTTCTAACTCTCTGATGTCCAGCGACAACTGCAGGGAGGGGCTGAGTTGGATCCACTGCGCGTCGGCGGCAAGCAGATCCGGCTGCTCGCCGGCTTCCTTGAAGCTGTTGTTGAGTTGCCAGAGCGCCTTTCGTAAATATTGCTTGCTGCGTCCATCGCCTAGTTCGCCCCAGATGAGATCGCCCAGCCGTTCCCGATGCTGAGGCTTCTCACTGTAGAGCAGAAGATAGGCAAACAGCTCATGTGATTTTTGATTTTCTTGGAGCTGGAAGGAGCGGTCATGAATCGTGACGCTAGGACGGCCAAAGAGCTGGGCATCGACGCATACCATATTTACCCCCTGTGTCAGATGCCAATATCAACCATGAGCATCGATCGAATGCGCCGGCACGGCATGTGCCGGCAAACGCTCTGAATGGATGCCACCTAGATCGGCGCTGTGCTACGTGGTGGGGGTGATGTTGCGCGGGAGAGATGTATCGTCGCGATTGCCGCATCCTCTGGCGCGATTGCTTGCCATGCGCCATGGATGAGCAGTGCTTGAGCATATGCGTCGTTGTGGGGCATAGCGACGCATATGCTCTATGAAGCATGAACGGAGTAAGCGCTGGTTTTCCGGCAGGAGCGCACGTGCGGTCTCAGCGCACAGCCTGGGCGCGGCGTTCGCTCATGTTCTTTTCCATCGATTCGGGGTAGCGGTCGGGTAGATGCGAGACACGGTTGAGCGTTTCCAGCGCCTCGCCTTCCAGCCGCCAGCCGGTCGCCCCCAGGTTGTCGCGCAGTTGATCCGCCGTGCGCGCGCCGACGATGGCCGAGGTCAGCCCCGGCTGCTCCAGCACCCAGCGGATCGCCACCTGGGCCGGGGAGCGGCCCAGCGCCTGGCTGGTCTCCAACAGGGTCGCCAGCGTCTCGTCGGCGTTGGCGGCAAAATACTGCTTGGGATAGGCCCAGCCTTCATCCGAGCGCGTGCCGGAGACGCTGCGCTCGCCGGGTTTGTATTTGCCCGTGAGAAAGCCGCCTGCCAGTGGACTCCACACCACGACACCCAAGCCTTTCAGCCGGCAGATCGGCATGATCTCCTGTTCGATATCGCGCACCACCAGGCTGTACTGCGGCTGATAACATTCAAAGCGCGCCAGGTTCTTGCTGTCGCTGATCCACAGCGCCTCCATCAGCCGCCAGGCTTCGTAGTTGCTGCACGCGATGTAGCGCACCTTGCCTTGGTGTACCAGGTCGTCGAGGGCGCGCAGCATCTCTTCCAGCGGCGTCTCGCGGTCCACATGGTGGATGTAATAGAGGTCGACATAGTCCATTTGCAGACGGCGCAGGCTGTCTTCGATGGCCTGCATGATGTGGACGCGCGACATACCCGAATCGTTGGGGCCGCTGCCCATCGGGTTAAAGAACTTGGTAGCGACCACCGCGTCGCGGCGGCGGCCCTTGAGCGCCTTGCCCAAAAGCTCTTCCGAGCGGCCGTTGCTGTAGGAGTTGGCGGTATCAAAGAAATTGATCCCGGCCTCCAGCGCCAGATCGACGATCGCCTTGGCTTCGGCCTCGTCGGTGCCGTGGCCGAAGGTCATCGTGCCCAGACAGATTTCAGATACTTTGAGGCCACTGCGGCCCATGCGGCGGTATTCCATGCTCGTCCTTTCAGATCACTGTAGCGGCAGAATGTAGAAGATTCGCAAGAAGGGATCGTTGTCCTAACCCAGTGTGGCGTCTTGCAGGCGGCGCAGCTTGAGCACAAAGGAATCTTCCACGATGTCCACCATGGCGTACGAAATGGCTGTGCCCTGGGGCACGTCCTGGCGCAGCTTGGCGCCGACGCACACCCCCAAGGGCAGCAGCCCCTGCTCTTGGGCTACGGTGGCCTTTTCGCAGATGCCGTTGACCGTGTAGCCGCCGCCGCCGTCCAGCACTTCGCCCGCCTTGAGGTCGCGCTTGGCGACGGTGATGACCTCGGCAGTGGGCACAGGCTGCGCGCTGCCCGTGGCCTGCCCATAGAGCGCGGCCATGGCAATCGAGATCGGCGCTTCTACCGCCACCAGGTGATAGGGCCGCCAGATCAGATAGTTATGCCCGTTGCCGCCAGAATGCACAAAATAGGAGCGCAGATCCTCCTGCGTAAAGGGGTGTTCGGTGCGGATCACCGCAAAGACGCCCATGCCCAAGCCGTTGGGCAACAGGGTCTTGCCGTCCTTGTCCACGCTGTTGGCAAGCTCCACCACGCCGTGGCGGCTGAGGATGCCCCCTTCTTCACGCTTCGAGAAGGTGCGGGCGATCTCGGCGATGTTGACCGACGGCTCATGCATGCCGCGCACGTCGGGGACCAACCCGGCGGCGTTGGCGAGCGCCGTCATCTCGACCTGTGCCTTGGTTCCGTCGCGGAATGAGTTGTACATCTTGGTGTTGATCGTGCGCCGCGCCATCATCTCGTCGCTGAAGCCATAGCGCTGCTGCACTGTCTCCGGCGTGCCGGCGGGGTCGTCGGCATACAGCACTGTGCCGCGGCCCGCGGCCACGATCTCAAAGCCCAGCGTGCGCGCCCATTCGATCATGTTCATGGTGCAGCCGGGCTGGTCGCCGTCCACCAGCGTATAGACCACGCCGGCGCTGTCGGCCATGCGCCGCAGGATGGGGCCGACTGTGACATCGGCCTCGACGTTGACCATCACCACATGCTTGCCCTGCTGGATCGCCGCGTAGGCCATGCGTGCGCCCACTTCGGGCAGGCCGGTCGCCTCCACCACCACGTCGATCTGCTCGGCCTGGCAGACCAGGCGGCCCTCCTCGGTGACCACCGGCTGGCCGGCGCGGATGGCGTCGTCGAGGTCGCGCGCCTCCTCGGCCACGCGCTGCGCCGCCACCGGCACGCCGCTGGAGGCATAGGCATGGCGCGCATGGTCGATGCGCACATCGGCAATCGCCGCCACGACCATCCCACGCATTTGGGAGATCTGCGCCACCAACCCCGCGCCAAACTTGCCTGTGCCGATCACGCCAACGCGGATCGGGCGGCCCTCGGCGTGGCGCTTGGCCAAGGGGCCGCGAAAGAGCGATGGATAGTCCATAGGAAATACCTTCTAGCTGATGATGAACGGAGATCAATAGCGGGAGACGGCTAACTCTTTGGCGGTGATGAACTCCAGCAGGACCGGCACGCCGGCCTGCGTCTGTTCGATGCCGCGGTGGATCGCCGGCGCGATCTGCTCCGGGCGGGTGACGCGTTCGCCATAGCCGCCGAAGGCCTGCGCCATGGCCGCGTAGTTGCCCGAAATGTCGGTTGCCCGGTATTTCTCGGTCGAGACCTGCATGATCGGGATCTCGATCGCCATCGAGAAGTTGTTGAGCAGGATCGACAGAATGGGGATGCGCTCGCGCACTGCGGTCTCAAAGTCCATGCCCGTGAAGCCGATGGCAGCATCGCCCCACACGTTGATGCACAGCTTGTCAGGGTGCAGCAGCTTAGCCCCCATCGCCAGCCCCAAGCCGTAGCCCAACTGCGTCGTCTTGCCCCAGCCCAGATAGGAGAGCGGCTCGACGGCCTCCCAAAAGGGTGCAAGCTGGTCGCGCGGGCTGCCCGCGTCGTGGGTGATGATCGTGTTGGGCACGTCCACGGCCTGCATCAACTCCCAGATCACGCGGTAGGGCGAAAGCGGCGTCTCGTCGGAGGTCAGCTTGGGCCGCCACTCGTCCAACCAGGCCGCCTTGGTCCGGGCAATGGCAGAGCGGCGATCTCCTGTTGGACTGCCGGCAGCGCCCGACAGCCGCCGCACCTCGCCCAGCAGCGCCTGCAGCGTCAGCCGCGCATCGCCCGCCAGCGCCACTTCGGGGATCACGTCCTTGTAGAGATCGGCAGGGTCGAGCGTGGCATGGATGATCGGTTTGCCCTTTGGCATGGGGATGCCAAAGCTGGTGGTGCTGAAGCTGCAGCCGATGCCGAAGATCAGGTCGGCGTCGTTGAGGAACTCGACCACGGCCTTGGGCATGGCGCGGTTGGCGCAGCCCAGATAGAGCGGGTGATTTTCGGGGAAGGCGCTCTTGCCGGTCAGGCTGGTGGTCACCGGCGCGTTGAGCATCTCGGCCAGTTGGCGCAGTTCGGCCCAGGCGCGGGCATAGTGGACGCCCTGCCCGGCGTAGATCACCGGGGCGCGTGCCGCCACCAGCGCCTCCGCCGCGGCGCTGACTGCCTCTGGGTCTGGGCCGGAACGCGTGGCGCGCACCGGCTGATAGGGCGGCAGGTCACCCATCTCGGCGTTGATCAGGTCGGTGGGGATCTCGACCAGCGCGGGGCGGGGGCGTCCCGTGCGCAGCGCGGCAAAGGCGCGGCGCATCACGTCGGGCACAGCTTCGGCATAGGGCAGGCTTTCCGCCGATTTGGTGACATGGCGGTAGTTGAGCGTCGAATTGAAGTTGGGCTGCACCTGGGCGATGCTGCGCGTATAGCCCATGGGCAGCACCAAGACCGGTGAGGATTCGCCAAAGGCTTGCGCCACCCCGCCAAAGGCGTTCTCCGCACCCGGCCCGTGCTGCATACAAAAGACGCCGATCTGGCTGCCGGAGGTGAGGCGGCTGATGGCGTCGGCCATGTGCAGCCCAATGCGCTCCTGGCGCACGATCACGGTGCGGATGTCGACTTTGGCGGCGGCTTCGATCAGGTGGTTGACGGGATAGGCGAAAAGGGTCTGCACGCCCTCCGCCTTGAGGATGTGGGCGATGGCGTCGGCGACTTTCATATCCGATCTCCCCGGTTGTGGTCAACCCGCGATAGCGAGTCGCGTGGCGGATGATGGATGAACAGCGGTCAGACGGCAGCAGGGATGGGCCAAAACAAAAGCAGGGAAGCGTGTACAACTGTAACACGCTTCCCTGCTTGAGACAAGGAAGAGAAGGAATGTGCCCGGTGATCCTGCCCCGCTAGTCGGTGCGTTCGATCCTCTCGATCTCGCGCAGCACCGCGTCCAGGTTGTTATACTCCGGGATGGGTTTGGCGTTGGGGCTGCCAAACTCGCTGGTCGACAACTGTTCGAGTGTGTCGAGGATACGCGGCGAAGCATGGTGCTCTTTGGCGTAGTTGACTAGCTCGCTTTTATCGGCGGGGAAGTGTACCCCTTGCAGACATTGCTTGACTTCCGCCAAGTGAATGCGCTGGTCCTGGCGGTTGGTGACAGAACCGGTGTCGCGTTGATCGGTTTCGCTGTGCGCCTGCGTATTGCCGTGTGACTGCGTGTTGATCGGCATACGAATTCTCCTGTAGCTGTGTCCTGCTGCACCGTCGGCTCGGCAGTGCGGCCAACGTGCCTGCCATTTCGTTTCTTCTTTAGTCTAGCCTGGCAACTATGGCTTGGGCACAGGTTATGATAGAGGGGGCCGGCACAAACAGGGATATAGAGGGAGGGGTAGGGGACAATTGTCGGAGGCAGCCGCGGCTGCCTCCGACTGATTCTCTACCAGATGGCGTGCATCTCCCAGCGGTCATAGCTGTGGAGATAGGCGCGTCCGCTGCGTGCCAACATCGCAATCTCCATGCCGCCCACCGGCAAGTCGACTGCGCGTGTGACGGCGACCCGTCCCCCGTTGGCAAACAGTTCCAGACCGGCTCCATCTAGATAGACGCGTAGGGTCAGCAGTTCGCCGGGCGACCAGGCGAGCGGCGCAGGCACGCCGTCGACAAGCAGCACCTGGCGGTCGAAGCTGATCTCCAACGACCGATCGCCGCTGCTCAGCGCGTTGAAGCGGAGGCCCGACTGCGCGGCGTCGCCGGGGTCGAAGGTGACCTGGATTTCGAGTGAGGCGCTATTCACGCGGTCGAGCGTGATCTGGTTGCTGTCGAGCTGCCGGTCACGCACGGTGTGGTGCGCGCCGCGCAGTTGGTCCAGCTCGGCCACCGGCTGCTGGCGGGGCTGGTAGTCGGCGTCGACGGTGAAGAGGCGCGGCACGGCCAGATAGCCGCTCCAGCCGCGGCCCGGCGCAAAGCCGCGCACCCAGGCCAGGAGGATGCAGCGCCCGTCCGGCGCGTGCAGCGTGTTGGTGGCATAGAAGTTGGCCGCGGCCAGGTCATTATAGCCGGGGTCCAGCACGCCTTTGCGTCGCGGCGTAAAGGTCAGCGTCGCCACGTCGAAATCGCCCGCTACATACTCCACAGGCCGGTAGGGGGAGGTGAGCAGCACCCACTTGTCGCCCGATTGGATGAAGTTGGGACATTCCAGAAAGCGCGTTTGGTGGCGCGGCTCGGTATAGAGCAGGTTGCGATATGTCCAGTGCGGCCCTCGGCCTGAAAGAGATAGGGGTCGCGCCAGTCGCGTTCAAAGGCGGGGCCGCCGTGCGTTTGCAGGCTGAGCGCCGGGTTCTGCGGGTGCTTGCGCCAGGTGATCCAGTCGGGGTCGCCGAGCGCGGCCCATTGGGCATTGGCCTGCCATTCGGCGCGGTCGCCCGGCCCTACCTGGGTATAGATCAGGATCGGCTGCCCGTCGCCGGTGACGGCGGCGCAGCCGGAGAAGCAGTGCGACTCGCCCAGTTCGGTGGAGGGCCACAGGGCAATGGGCAGGTGTTCCCAGTGAACCAAGTCGCGGCTGCGCGCATGGCCCCAGTGCATGTGATCCCACACATCCGCATAGGGGTTGTGCTGGTAGAAGAGATGGTAGTAGCCGTTGTGATAGATCGTCCCATTGGGGTCGTTCATCCAGTGGGCGGGCGGCAGAAAGTGATAGCGCGGGCGGCGCGGGTCGCTCTCTGCTTTGGCGACACCGGCGGCGACGGCAGCCATCGCCTGGGCAATGGCCGGGTTGGGCGCGGTAGTATCCACGATAGCGTCTCGTTTTCTAGCCCAGTAGAGGCTCTGTGGGCGGGCCTAGGCCTTTAGGCCGCCCATCATAATGCCTTCGATCAAGTAGCGCTGGCCAAACAAATAGACGATGAAGACCGGGATCATGGAGAGCACAATGCCGGCCAACACGGTTGAGATACTGCCGGTCATCATATAGCCCTGCAAGTCGAACAATCCCAGCGGAATGGTAAATTTCTCCTTGGTCACCATAAAGATCAGCGGGCGGAAGAACTCATTCCAATGGCTGTTAAAGGTCAGCACTGCCAACACCGCCAGACCGGATGAGACCAGCGGCAGATAGATGCGATAGAAGACCTGGAACGGGCTGGCGCCGTCGATCATGGCTGCTTCCTCAAACTCGTTGGGGATGGCCATAAAATATTGGCGCAGCAAGAACGTGCCAAAGGCCGTGGGCAGCGCCGGCAGGATCAGCGAGGCCAAGGTGTCGCCCAGCCCCAGATACTTGCTCATCAGCACATAGACTGGGATGATCGTCGCCTGGATCGGCACCATCATGGTCGCCATCACCAGCCAGAACAGGATCTCCTTGAAGCGGAACTGCAGGCGGGCAAAGGCATAGCCGGCCAATGAGGCGGTCACCAACTGGCCGAAGACGATCGACAGCGAGACCGTGAAGCTGTTCAGGATCTGGTGCCAGAAGGGGATCTCCTCGAACACCGTCCGATAGTTGCTCCAGTCCGGGTTGGTCGGTATCCATTCGGGCGGCACGCTGAACGATTCGGCGGGCAGGCGCAGCGAGGTCGCCAGCACCCAGGCGAATGGGGCCAACACGATCACCGCAAAGAGCGTGAGGAAGAGTAGGCTGATCCAGAAGCCGATGCGGTAGCGGATCTTGGTGGCCCAGGTGTCCCACGCCGACCGGCGCACCGGAGAGAGGGTCGTCGAAGATTGCATGGCACGCTCCTATTGATAGAAGACCCAGCGTTTGCTGAACCAGAACTGGAACGCGGTGACGGCCATGATCAAGAGGAAGAGGATGACGGTGATGGCCGAGCCGTAGCCGATCTCTAGGTTTTTGAAAGCCGCCTCATACATGACCATCACCGCAGTACGGCTGGCGTCGCCCGGCCCGCCGCGCGTCATGACATAGGGTTCCTCAAAGACTTGCAGCCCGGTAATGGCATTCACGACAAAGGCAAAGAGCAGCGTGGGGCTTAGCATCGGCAGGATCACATTCCACAAACGTGCCCAGCCATGCGCGCCGTCCACATCGGCCGCGTCCAGGATCTCCGGCGAGATGTTGCTCAGCCCGCCGACAAAGATGATGAAGGTGAACCCAACGTTGTGCCATACCGCCGTTAACACGATGGTGTACATGACGACACTGGCGGAGTTGAGCCAGGAAACGCGCGGCAGCCCAACCAGCCCCAAATAGTAGTTGATGACGCCGAACTCGCGGTGGAACATATAGGCCAGCGAGATGGAGACGGCCACACCTGACATGAGCAAGGGGAGGAAATAGGCCGAGCGGAAGAAGTAGCGCAGCCCCTTGGGCATCCTGCCTTGCAGCGCCAGCGCCAACGCCAGCGCCAGCACGATCTGCAGCGAGACATACATCAAGACAAAGCGCCCTGTGTTGTAGAAGCCCGTGAGCACGCGCTGATCGGTGAAGAGGCGCGCGTAGTTATCGATGCCCAGAAACTGCGGCGGTTTAAAGACGTTCCAAGAATAGAAGCTGAGGCCAAAAGAGGCCAACACCGGCCCCGCCGTGAAGATCAAAATCCCCAAGATCGTGGGCAGGAGAAACAGATAGCCCATCAGCGCCTTGCGTTTCGCCATGCCGCTGAGCGTATTGGAGGTCAGCCCCCCACGGGCGGGCGCAGGCCGATGCGTGGAGGCGGGCGCAGAAGACATAGATTGCATGGAGGACTCCTTTACTCACTTCGGTAGGCAGGACAGGTTGTCCATTCCAGACAACCTGTCCTGCCTGAATCCCTAGCGACCGCGCAAGGACGAGACGGCCATTCACTACGACAACTACGCAGTCTTATACATGTCCTGGCCGGAGCGGGCGTACAGGTCTTCCAAGTCCTTCTGCATGCCGTCCAAGGCGGCCTGCGGGTCGAGTTCACCGGTCATGGCGCGCGAGGTGTAGGTGGTGAAGATCGTCGTCATCGGGTTGGAGATCGGCGGCGCCGGAATGGGCGCAGTGTCCGGATGCTTGTCCAGCGTGTCGTAGAAGACTTGCCAGTGCTCCGGCCCGGTCTGCGCATAGCGTTCGGCGGTATTCATAGACCGGCGAGCAGGCGTGGTCAGGGTGACCGGGTTGAACATGCCGTGCGCTTCCATAGCCGGCTTGCTCACACGGAACTTGGAATATTCCCAGGCCAGGTCCTTGTGCTGCGACTGGGTGAAGACGAAGTTGGCGCCTGTGCCGAACTGGTGGCGTTGGTTCTGCCACTTGGGGAAGAGCTGCACGTCGAAGCGACCGGCTTCCATACCGGTGTTGTGCAGACCCCCCGACCAGAAGCCGCCTGCCGGGGTCATACCCAGCTTGTCACTGGTGAAGAAGCCCTGAAGCGTCTGGCCGCCGCCCAGCTCGATTGCCGGGGCAATTCCCTCGTCGGTTAACTGCTTCATAAAGGTCAACGCCTCGACATTGGACGGGATATTGGCCTGCGGGGCCAGCCAGCGCCAACCGCCGCCGCGCCCTTCCGCCGCCGGGTCGCCGGCATAGAACTTCGTCCACAGCCATTCGCCGCCGGGGGCGCGTTCTTCAGTCAGGATGTTGCCGCCGTTGACAAAGATCCAGGGCATCCAACTGCCCCACAGACGGTTGGTCCAGGCATAGCCAAAGGTCTCGGTCTGGCCGCTGGCGTCCTTCTTGGTGATCGCCTTGGCGATCTCATAGAAGTCATCCTTGGTCCAGTCTTCGGCAGGGTGCTCATAGCCGGCGTCGGCAAAGAGCTTGGTGTTATAGTACATGTTGGCGGCGTTGAAGTCGATCGGCAGTTGATAGAGGCTGCCCTCATACATAAACGCTTCCACCAACGAAGGGTGGACGTCCGAGAAGTAGTCCTGGAGTTCTGCCTCGGCGGCCTGCACGTAGTCGTCCAGGGGCTGCGATAGCCCCTGGCCGGCGTACAACTGCGCGGCCTCGGTTGCGGCATAGCCCAGGTCGAGCACTTGGCCGGCGGCTACCATCGAGAGGATTTTGCTGGCGACCTCTTCGTGGTCGATCCCGGTAATATTGAAGAATTCAACGCTGAGTCCGGGATGCTCCTGTTTGAAGAGTTCGACGACAGGCGACTCCTCTTTTTCGTTGGCCTGGATCTTCAACGAGATCGCTTCTTGGCTGGGGGCCGCAGCGCCTTCGCCGCCGGTTTCTGCTGCCGGAGCTGACGGCGCGCCTGGCCCAGCGCACGCCGCTAGGGCGACGGTAAACGCGCCTGCACCGGCGATGCGCAAGAACCCTCGCCGGCTGACTGTCCGCTGGTTGACCATGAGATGCTCCTTTTCCTGATGAAGAAACTGCATACACATGCGAACCTATATCGCAGGGGCCAAGCCGCCAATGCGCCAGCCCGGTCGTGCTGTGCCTGGAGAGGCTGGGGAGCCTGTTGCCAGGCGTGTAGCCACCGGAGGGGACTGGGACATACGGTTTGACGGCGCTCGGTCTGTGTGCTAGTGTAGCCAGGCGGCTGCCGCTCCACAAGGCCATCATGCGGACATCTTACGGACATATTGCCGCCGTGTAAAGTTGTCGCACCCACAGTCGCAATGCGTTTATGCACTCATTTGTATCGACGTCCATGCACACCTTTCATGCATACCTTTGACGAGTTCGCCCAGGAACTGCACGAGGCGCTGACTCACCTCTATGACCCAGCGTACCAGCCCCCGCAGAGCTTGGCGGATCTGCTGGTGAGCAGCCAGCCGCTTCCCCCAGGTTCTGTGCAGCAGATGGTCATCAACGCCATTCGCAGCCTTGAACCGGACGCCAGTGTGCCACCGACAGCGCGCAGCCGGCGTCTCTATGAGTTGTTGGTCTGCCGCTATGTGCAGGAATTGACCCAGGAGGAGACCGCCGAACGGCTGGGGATTACTCCGCGCCATCTACGCCGTGAGCAGCATCAGGCGGTTCACATGCTGGCCCAATGGCTGTGGGCCAAGTACGGCGCGGCCCGATCCAATGTCACCCGCCCAGCCTCCACCCCGGTGACAAACGCCGGCGCGGATACGGACGAGTGGCGGGCGCAGGTGCATCAGGAGCTGGCCGTCCTCGAGGCGTCGGAACCCGGCGCGATCGCCGATGTCGGCGCGATCGTGGCGCAGGTGGCGCTGTCGGAGAGCGGGCTGGCCGCACGCCGGCAGGCGCGCTTGGTCGCGCCACCGGTGCAGCCAGGCATCGAGGTTGCCATTCACCCTTCGGCCCTACGCCAAATTCTGATCGTCGCCATCCAAAAACTGGCTCAGGCCGCCGTCGAAGGGCAGGTCACGATTGCCGTCCAGGCGGATGAGGTCGATGTCGAACTGAGCGTGACCGGCTTGCCGGTTCCGCCCGGCGTGACCGTGACCAGCCAGTTTATCGCCGAAGCCGTCCCTGCCCACGCGGGCCAATGTCGCATCGAGCGCAGCGGCGACAGCGTGCAGTTTCAGATCCGCCTGCCACGCGTCACCCCTGTGCGCCTGCTGGTCGCCGACGACAACGAGGATATTGTCCATGTCTACCGGCGCTATTTGGAACGCACACGCTACCGAGTGGCGCATGCGGCGACGGGCCAAGCCCTATTCGACCAGGTTGCCATGCAGCGCCCGGATGTGGTCATCCTCGACGTGATGCTGCCCGATATGGATGGGTGGGAGGTGCTGACCCGGCTGCATGCAGACCCGGAGACGCGCGCCATCCCTGTGATCATCTGCTCGGTGGTACGCCAGGAGGAGTTGGCGTTGGCTCTGGGCGCGGTGGGCTATGTGTCCAAACCGGTGCGCCGCCGGGACTTGATTCAGGCGCTCGATCAGGCGTTGGCTCCGGGTTCAGGAGCAGCTCCGCAAGCGCCAGAGAGCAAGGCAGGAGTTTACTAAGCGCGATCCCCTCCCCCAGCGCCGCCACCAGCAGCCCGCTCTGTGCCGGTTCATCCACCGGGGCTTGTTCCTACACAATCACCGCCGGCAGGTCGCTG
>QEUY01000135.1 GCA_003577365.1 Chloroflexota bacterium
GCGCACAGCACCATGAGCTTCGACCTGGGCGACCTGAACAACGACGGGCAGCCGGAACTCTTCGCCACCGATATGAAGCCCTACGCCGCCGACCCGGCGACCGAAGCCGCCTGGGCGCCGTTGATGGCCGCCATGGCCGGTGAACACCACATCGAAGGCGATATTCAAGTGATGGAGAATGTCCTCCAGGTGCAGACCGGCTCCGGCGGCTATGCGAATCTGGCGCACAGTTGGGGCGTCGACGCCACCGGCTGGAGCTGGTCGGCCAAGTTCGGCGACCTCGACAACGACGGCTGGCTGGACCTCTATGTGGTCAACGGCATGATCGAAGCGCGCATGTTTGCCCACCTGCCCAACCATGAACTGGTCGAGGCGAACCAGGTCTTTCGCAACCGCCACGACCAGTTCGAACCCAGACCGGATTGGGGACTTGGTTCTACATATAGTGGCCGCGGGCTGGTGCTGGCCGATTTTGACCAGGATGGCGACCTCGACCTGGTGGTCAACAACCTGCGCGCTCCGGCGCAGTATTTTGAAAACCGTCTCTGTGGCGGCAGCAGCCTGCAGGTCGACCTGCGCCAGCCGGCGCAGCAGAACACCCAAGCCATCGGCGCGCGGCTGGCGCTGCGCAGCCGCGCGGGCAGCTTCTACCGCGACGTGCGCGCCGCCTCCGGCTATCTCTCCGGCGACGCCAGCCGCATCCACTTCGGCCTGCCTGCCGGAGCCACCCTCGACCGGCTGGAGATCACCTGGCCCGACGGCGCACAAAGCACCCTCGTCGATCTCCGGCCCGGCGAACGCCTTGTCGTCGAAAGGAGATAATTCACCGCAAAGGTGAATCTCTTCTTCCTTTGCCACTCGTTCGCCCTGGTGCTATGATGGGGCCATGAAAACTCGCGCCATCCTGACGGAAGCGCGCCACCGCGCCCACCAGATCATCAAGCAGTGTGCCACGCCGCATGGCTTTCGCGCCTCGGCGCTGGCCGCGGGCTACCCGCAGGTCTGGGCCAGAGACAGCATCGTCGCCTTCCTGGGCAGCGTCACCACCGGCGACCCGGAGTTGATCGCGGCCGGGCGCGCTTCGTTGGAGACCATGAGCGCCCACCAGTCGCCGCGCGGGCTGATCCAGCTCAACGTCAACCCCGATACCGGCTATATCAGCACCGAAAACGCCGGCGCGGTCGACGGCAACCTGTGGTATATCCTGGGCCATTATCTGCACTGGAAGCTCAGCGGCGACGCCGAGTTTCTGCGCCGCCACTGGCCGCACATCGACAAGGCGCTGATCTGGCTCGACTATCAAGACATGAACGAATGCGGGCTGCTGGAGGTGCCGGAGGCGGGCAACTGGATGGACTTGATGGCGGTGCGCTACAACGTCCTCTATGACAATGTGCTCTATTACGCCGCCAACCTGGCCCACGCCGAAATGGCCCAACATCTGCCCCCCAGCACGCCGATCTACACGCCCCAAGTCGACGCGCTCGGCATCCACGAACGCATCAACCTGCTCATGTGGATCGACCGCTGCTGGGTCGCCACACATTTCGCCGAACATCTGGAAAAGCTCAAGAGCATCCGCCTCGAATGGTTTATGCTCTACCACAACATGGGCACGATCTCCAGCCGGCCTTTTTATCTGCCCTGGGTCGCCTTCCGCGAATATGGCGACTGGTGCGACAGCCTGGGCAATCTCCTCGCCATCCTGACGGGGGTGGCCGACTGGCACCGCACCGAACATATCTTGCGCTATATGCGCCAGGTGGGCATGGCCGAACCCTATCCCACCAAAGCCATCTACCCGCCGATCTATCCTGGCGAACCCAACTGGCGCGAATATTATCGCAGCCGCAATCTCAACTTGCCCCACCAATATCACAACGGCGGCATCTGGCCCATGATCGGCGGGCTGCATGTGGCCGCGCTGGTGCGCCACGGCTGGTATGGCGACGCCGAGGGCTTTGCGCTCCAGGCCTGGTCGGCGGCCATGTATCTCTATGCCGACCATGCTGTCCATACCGGCAAGCTGCCGCTCTTCGACGACCTCTTGGCGGCCAAGCCGGCAGCCGCCGTCGCCGCCGAAGTTCACGACTTTGTGATCCATGCCGGCGGCGGGCCGGTCTAGGGTGCAATATCCCGGCGCTAGACCCAGGCACACCGCCTGAATCGAGTTACAGCAGTTCAGGAGTCGCAACACCCAGTTTGTCACAACACCTAACCGTCGGGCTGACCTCTTGTGCGGCCTGGCCCATGCACACCCACATGCACACTGAAGGAGACAAACCATGCGTAAAACTCATATTTGGTCCTTGTTGGCGCTTGCCCTGCTGCTGACCGGCGTGATCAGCGGCTGTGCCGTGCCGCCGCCGCCGCCGGCGGGCGCGCCTGCCGAACAGCCCGCCGGCGAAGCCACCAGCGCGCCCGCGGCCGAAGGCGAGGCCGCCAACACCATCACCTGGGCCGTCTGGGGCAGCCCGGAGGAGATCGCTACCCATCAGAAAGTAGCCGACGCCTTTATGGCCGAGCATCCCGACATCAAGGTCGAGCTGATGGGCGAGCCGTGGAACGACTACTTCACCAAGATGCAGACGCTGTGGGCCAGCGGCGACGCCAGCGCCATTCCGGATGTGCTCTTCCTGTGGCCCACCCCGCGCTATGCCGCCGAGGGCGTGCTCGAAAACCTCGACCCCTATATCGAAAAAGCGGGCTATGACCTGAGCGACTACTGGCCGGCCCTGCTCGAATCGGCGTCGTATAACGGCAGCGTCTATGGCTTCCCGCGCGATATCAGCGTCGAAGTGCTCTACTATAACAAGGACATCTTCGACGAGGCGGGCGTCGAATACCCGACCGAAGATTGGACCTGGGACGACCTGCGCGCCGCCGCCGAGAAGCTGGCCGTGGTGGACAGCAGCGGGCGCGTCGAGCGCTACGCGCTGGGGATGGAAGGCGGCAAGTATGTGCGCTGGGTCAACCAGAACCGGGGCAGCATCCTCGACGACATGCGCAACCCGTCGAAATGCACGCTGGACGCGCCCGAAGCGGTGGAGGCGATCCAGTTCTTCGCCGATCTGATGAACGATAATCTGGCGATGCGCGACGCCAACTTGAGCCAGGCGGGCGGCGACGCCGCCGTCTTTGCCAGCGGCCAGGCGGCCATGATCATCCAGAACTCCAGCCGTGTCAGCGCCTTCAACGAGGCAGGGCTGAACTATGATGTGCAAGTCATCCCCATCCCCAAAGGTGGGCAGCGTGCGGCCAGCGCCGGCGGCGCAGCCTGGGTCATGAGCTCCGGGGCCGACAACAAAGAGACGGCCTGGACCTTCCTCAGTTGGCTGCAAAGCACCGACGGCGGCCAGCGGCTCTATACCGAGTCCGGCGAGATCTTCCCGGCGCTGCAGTCCACGGCCCGTTCGGATGCCTTCCTGAACAACGGCCAGCCACCTGCCAACCGCCAGGCGTTCCTGACCGAAGCCGAGAATGCCAAAGTAGGGACCTTTGGGTACTTCCCCGAATGGGACGAGCTGAACGGCTCGATCATCAGCCCGGCGCTGGAGCAGATCTGGGCAGGTGATGCCCAGCCCGCCGACGTGCTGCCTGGGCTGTGTGACCAAGTGGATGCCTTCCTCGCCGACAACGGCTATCCGAAATAGGGGGGCCGAAATAGCCCAGCCGCAGTCGCATAGCTGCTCTACCGAAGCGCCCGGTTCACGCCGGGCGCTTTATTGTTTATGAATTGTTTGTGATGCATACCCGCAGACGCTGTGCCTATCCATGTATCTTCACCGCCTATCGTTAAGGCTTGACGGGCGATCAGGCCGGCATATACAGTGGTGAGGCTAGGTTTGTATGCACAGCCCGCCGGGCGGTCTTCATCGCGCAGAGGAAAGCAACAATGAAACGGTTTGTATCCCTGGTCAAAGACACGTTCAAACAGTGGAGCGCCGATAAGGCCTCGCGCCTCGCCGCCGCGCTCTCGTTCTACACCATGCTCTCGATTGCGCCGCTCTTGGTGATCGCGGTCTCGATCGTGGGGTTTGTCTTTGGCAGCGATCAGGCGCAGCAGAAGCTCATCGGCCAGATCAGCGGGCTGGTCGGGCCGCAGGCCGCCGACGCTATCCGCGGCATGTTACAAAATGCAGCGCAGCCCGACGTGCGCAGTTGGGCGGGCATCGTCGGTATCGGAACGCTGATCTGGGGTGCTTCCAACGTCTTTAACCAACTGCACGAAGCCATGAACACCATCTGGAATGTAGAGCTAAAGCCAGGCTTGGGCTTTATGGCGACGATCAGGCAGCGTCTGCTTTCCTTTTCACTTGTCGCCGTGATCGGCTTTTTATTGCTGGTCTCGCTGATCCTCAGCGCCATCCTGTCGGCGATTGGGGCCTATTTCGCCAACCTGCTGCCCGGCAGCGAGTTTCTGTGGCAGATCGTCAACTTTGCCGTCTCGCTAGGCGTGATCACGCTGCTCTTCGCCCTGATGTACCGGGTCATCCCCGACGTGCATATCGCCTGGCGCGATGTCTGGCTGGGCGCGTTTGTCACGGCGCTGCTCTTTGTGATCGGCAAACAGTTGCTCGGCTACTACCTGGGGCGGCAAAGCTTTGGCTCGACCTATGGCGCGGCCGGTTCGCTGGTCGTGCTGCTCGTCTGGGTCTACTACTCAGCGCAGATCTTTTTCTTCGGGGCTGAATTTACGCAGGTCTATGCCACACGCTACGGGCACGGCATGACGCCGGAGAAAAACGCCCGCTTTGCGACGGAGGAGTTGGCCGCCAAACCGCACAAGGCCGCCATCCAGCCGCGCGCGGCTCAGGCTGGTGGTGGACGGGCCGATGATACCCAGACCGGCGCAGATCGCGCGCCGCAGCCTGCGGCGCAGATGGACGGCCACACGAGCGGCGCACGCAAGCTGGTGGCCGGCGGCGTGCTGGCCGGGCTGCTGCATCTGACCAAGCGAGGCGACGAGGGGCGCAAGGAACCAAGCGACGAGCGTTAACGTGTTCTGGCGCTGCGCCGGTCTAGCACAACCAGCGCGGCCAGGCCCACCCATCCAGCCAGCGCCATCAGCAGCCCCCAGCGCCAAAGGCGCGGCGCATAGCACAGTTCGACGGTGGATGTCCCGGCGGGAACCGGCACAGCGCGCAGCGCGCCATTGGCCGGAATCACGCGCACAGCTTGCCCGTTGACCGTCGCCTCCCAGCCCGGATACCAGACCTCGCTCAATACCAAAAAGCCCGGCGCAGTCGCCTCGACCGCCAGCGTCAAATGGCTGCTGCCTGCTGCGGTCAGCGTGGCCGATTCCGTGCCCACAGCAGGGGCCGGCGGGCCGAAGGGGGAGAAGCCTTCGGTGGGGCCTACCAGCACCACCGCCCGCGCCGGATCAAAATCCGCGGCCCGGATCAGGGCTTGGGCATCGGGGATGCCGGTCGCCAGGATGGCCTCATGCACAACCCAAGCGCGCGGCCAGAAATTGGTGTTGCGATAGACGGCCAGTTCACCCGGTGCATCAAGCGCCAGTTCAAACTTGCCCTCCGGCAGCGGCGTCCCGTCGCGCACGATCACGTATTTCACATTGAGCAGGTCATAGAGCCGCGTCTGCCGCCCGCCCGTGGCCTCCCACTGCGCCCGCCAGTGCGCCAGCGCCAGCGGGTTGGCGATGCCGCCCACATCTTCCAGCCCCACCAGCGCCGCGGTGTCGGGCTGCCACACCCCTTCGATCTCGGTGCGCGTGTCGATGCGGAAAGTATCCGGGTCTTGCCGCAAAAACGCCACGATCTCCGGGTGATGAAAGCCGCGCGTCGGGTCGGTCGAACTGATGTCGGTGTACGCGCCTGTCGCCGCTAGGTCCACATAGAGCAGCCCCACCAGCAGCCCCGCCATGAGCGGCGCATCCCACCAGCCGGCGCGATAGCCTGCCGCCGCCGCCCAAACGCCACCCCAGAAGAGCGCGGCCAGGGTCAGGGCCAGCGCCGCCACCGAGGCGCGCAAAAAGCTCGTCTCGTTCTCTTGGGTGAGCAGCAGGGCCAGATAGCTCAAGGGCAGCACGACCCCGGCCAGCAGCCAGCCGCCCTGCCGCAGCGCGGCCAGCCAGCCGCGCCCGCCGGGTGTCGCCAGCCGGACGCGGTCCAAGAGCGTGTCCAGCCCCACCGCGGCCAGCACTGCCGCGGCCAAGCTCCACAAGACCAGCGCCCGCGCCGGGGCGCGCATCTGGGCGAAACCAGGCAGCAGCAGCGTCAACCAGCCGTGGAGCAGCGCATAGATGCCCAATGCCGTGACCAGCCCGAAGAGCGCCAGCCCCACCCAGGGCCACAGCCGCCGGCGACGATCCGGCGCGGCCAAGAGCAGACCGGCCAGCGCCAAGAGCAGCGTCGCCACCCCCACATAGGGCGTCTCCACACGATCCCACAAGCTCCAGTGCAGCGCGGGGCCGCGACCAAAAAAGCCGGGCGTCAGCAGCCCGATCAACTGCGTGGGGGCGAGCGAAAAGGCGACCGTATCTTGATAGGTAAAGGCGCTGCGCTCGGTGTAGCGAGTCAGCTGTAGGGCGGGCAGCAAGATCGGCGCGGTGAGCAGCCCGGCCAATGCCACAACCGTCAGCAGCCGCCCGCCCACCCAGATGGCCCAGGCCAGGCGCGGGATCGGCGGGCGCTGCACCAGCGCCCACAGCAGCGTGTAGACCCCCAGCGCCAGCCCGATATAGAGGCTGCTTTGGGCATGGCCGGCATAGTTCGCCAGGCCAAAGAGCAGCCCTGCGCCCGCCAGCCAGATCAGACGCCCGGTCGCCAGCCCGCGGATATAGGCCGCCAGCACCCAGGGCAGCCAACTCAGCACTGCGATCAGGTTGAGGTTGCCCAGGTGGATCAGCAGCGGGTCGCCGAGCGCAAAGGCCAGGCTACCCAACAACGCCGCGGGCCGTGACACCGGTCGTGCCGCCAGACCATCCGGCCAGGGAAGCGTGCGCAGCAGCAGATACATGCCCAGCGCCGCCCACACCAAATGGCCGATGACCATACCCTGCAAGGCGCGGTAGTCAAATGCAGGCCGGGCCAGAAAGAGCAGCAGATTGGGGAGATAGAGGAAACCGGCTTGGATATCGCCGATCAAAGGTGCACCGCCATAAAGATGCGGGTTCCACAGCGGCAACGTGCCTTGCGCCAGATCGCGCGCCGCAAAGCGATAGGTGGGGAAGAGAAAGCTGACCAAGTCGCCGCCGTCGGCGGGTTGATAGACATCGCCGCTCAGCGTGCGCCAGAAGAAGCCCAGCACCAGCAGCGCCAGCCCGCCGCCCGCCAGCAGATCCCGGCGCAGCGCGACGGCTTGCTCGCCGCCACGCCGCCCAGCCCACACCAGGGCCGCTCCCCAGAGCAGTGCCGCGATCAGCCCAATGGTCAGGCCCATATCCCCTTCGATCCGGTTTGGTGATGGATAAAACCTTCTGAATATAGCGCTAGTATAGCGGCGCGCCGGTCATCTGCCAAACAAAAAGCGTTTTCAGGCAGATGCTCAAGTGGGCGGGGCTGTGGTATACTGGCACAGTTCGACCGAAGTGCTCTCGCTGTACACCGGCAGTTGCGCGAGATCGCGCCCAAACTTCGGCGCAACTTCCGCTGCAGGCCCGTGTTCTAAAATCGCGCAATGACCAAGCGCGAAACGAAGCGCGCAAGGGACAGACAAGCGATGGGCCGCTTTTGAGCTTGCTCGCCGTCTGTCTACACACCTTGAAGATTACACGTTGAGGATTGCTTCCGGCAGCCAGCGCGCCAGGCTGGGCTTGCCGTGACGAACGCATCGGCGTAAGACGTGATCCTGCACAGGATATTGAAGAGAAACGCAACCGTATGAACATTGCATTGGACGTCATGGGGGGCGATCACGGGCCGGGCGAGGTTATCGCCGGCGCGATAGAGGCGGCGCAAGCCTATAAAATCACGGTGTCGCTGGTCGGCCCGCCCGACATCATCCGCAGCGAACTGGCGAAACACGCCACCACAGGGCTGAAGCTTCCCATCGTTCCTGCCAGCCAGGTGATCGAAATGGGTGAAAAGCCTGCCGCGGCCGTGCGCGCCAAACAGGACAGCTCGATCGTCGTGGCCAGCCGCATGGTCCGCAACGGCGAAGCACAGGGCTTTGTCACGGCGGGCAACACCGGCGGCGCACTGGCCGCGGGCATCTTTCAGGTGGGCCGCATCGAAGGCATCCTGCGCCCGGCGCTGATCACCCCGTTCCCCACCCATCGCGGCTTCTGCGTCATCCTGGACGTGGGCGCCAACGCCGACGTCAAACCCGAACACCTGCAACAGTTCGCCATCATGGGCAGCGTCTATGCGCGCCATGTCATGGGGGTGAACAACCCGCGCGTCCGCATCCTCAGCAACGGCGAAGAGGAGGGCAAGGGCAACCAGCTTGTCATCAGCGCCCATAATTTGCTGGCCGCAACGCCCGGCATCAACTTCCAAGGCAATGTCGAAAGCAAGGAAATTGTCGAAGGCATGGCCGACGTGGTGGTGACCGACGGCTTCACCGGCAACGTCTTTGTCAAAACCGCCGAGGCCACCGCCAAGCTGCTCCAGCGCGTGATGCTGGAGGAATTGACCGCCGGCCCCATCAGCAGCGTGGGCGCATTCTTGGCCCAGGCCGCGCTGCGCCGCCTGCGCACACGCATGGACGACAGCCAATATGGCGGCGCGGTGCTGCTCGGGCTGGCGGGCATGGTCGTCGTGGCGCACGGGCGCAGCAAGGCCAACGCCATTCGCCATGCCATCCGCGTCGCCAAACAGGGGGCCGAACAGAATATCCAAGTTAAGATCCAAGAGGGCGTGGCCGAGTCCGCCCCGCGTGCCAGCCGCCTGGGCGACAGCGCCATGAAGGCCGTGCCCACCTAGATCGCCCCCATCGGACACGCAGCCAGAGCGTGCTACCTGTCCATCACGATTCATAGAAAGCTCGATCATGAAGTTGTATCGTAACCTGCAGGAGATCCGGCGCAAGGAGACCTTGGGCCGCCGCCTCAGCCTGACCGGGCTGCTGATCCTCTTTATCGGTCTGCTGGCCAGCTTTGTGCCCAGTTGGCTGCCGCCCGACCAGCCGGCCACCAACTCGCTGGCGCGCTTTATCCAACTCAACTGGACCTGGATCAGCTTTGCCGCGCTGCCGCTGGGCTTTATCTTCGCCAGCTTTGGCAGCTATTTTATCAACCGCTTTGCACGGCGGCGCTGGCCGGGCAGCCGCATCATCGCCCGCCCGGATGAAATGCTCGAACGCAGCATGAAGGGCTTCGACGACAAATATGCCTATTTCGCCTGGAGCCTGCCCGCCAACTATGTGCTGGCGGGGCCAAACGGCATCCTCGTCTTTGCCGTGCGCAGCGACAAGGGCCGCGTGACCGTGCAGGGTGAACGCTGGCGCGAGCCGTTTACCTTGGGCCGTTTTTTCACCGTCTTTGCGCGCGAAGGCGTGGGCAACCCTGCCTTTGAGTTGGAGGAGCAGATCCGCAAGCTGCGCGCCCTGCTCAACCGTCCGGCAGGCGAGGTCGCCGGTAACGGCGCGACAGGCCCCTTTGCCAACATCCCGATTGAGCCGGTCGCCGTCTTCCTCAACCCCGAAATGCAGTTGACCTTGGAGAACCCGGTGATCCCCGTGCTGCGCCCTGACCAGGTGAAGGATTTCGTGCGGCGCAAGGCGCGCGAGGCCAAGTTGAGCAACGCCACCGTGCGCGAACTGACCGACTATCTGGCCCAGAACAGCCGCTACCAGCAGCCCGCACCCGCCGAGGCCCAGCCCGCCAAGGCGTAAAAAGGCAGTGAGGAGTAGGCAGCGGGGCAGAGACAAAAACTCTTTCTGGTTTCTGGCCCTACTGCCTATTTAAACCCCAGCCCGCGTTCTTTCATGCTCACATAGCGGTTGTGGCCGATGATCAGATGGTCCAACACCTCGATGTCGAGCAGCTGCCCGGCCTCCACGATCATCTCGGTCACGCGCACGTCTTCTGGGCTGGGCGTTGGGTCGCCGCTGGGGTGGTTATGCACCACAATGATCGACGCACTGT
>QEUY01000136.1 GCA_003577365.1 Chloroflexota bacterium
GGGATGCTCACGGGCGATCCCAAGGCCCAAAAGCCCAGTTCGATCCCCGGCAGGTGCAAGAGCAGGCTTGCGCCCAGCCCCAGCACCACCATCCATGTGGCGACGCTGATGCGGTCGCGATAGTCGACCTCTGTGCGCCGCGGCGCAAAGGCCGTACGGCGGATCAGCCAGCGCCAAGCGGGGCGGCGCAGCTCGAACTCGCCCCAGCGCCGGCGCAAGCTCTCCCACCAGTCGACCAGCGGCAGGCGGGGCGGCGCTTCGGTGACCACGGGCAGCACAGGCGGCATCACCGCCGGGGCAGTCGCGGTGGCCGGATGGTTGGACACCGGCGCGCCGAGCGCGTCTTCAGGCTCGTCGTCAAACGGTTCGCCCAACTCCGGGTCGACGGCATAGGCATCGCGTGGGTCTGTGGGCATGGCTCTCCCGGTCGCATCCTTGTCTGCCGCCAATTCGCAAAAACTACAGACAAAGGATACACTTTCGCCATATCGAATGGCGAGGGTCATCGTCAAGCAATACAGAACCCCATTCTACGGCGCTGGGGATCCGATGTCAATTATGCTAGGAGTGTATGACAGCCTGCAACCTGGTCAACTTTGATGTGACCATTCAGGGCGAACAGCCGCCCTACCCTGTCCATGTCGCCTATCAGGGGCATACGGCCACAGGCGAATTTGGCGAAGACAGCACCCAGGAGCTTTGGCGCAGTCACCAGCGCAGCCTCGAGCAGTCGGCCTATGTGCCCGATGCCACGGGCATTGTGGCCGCGGGCAGCCGCCTCTACCATGCGCTGCTGCGTAGCCGTGTGCGCGACCTCTGGATCCGGGCGCGCGCTGACCTAGAACAAGAGCGCGTCGATGGGCTGCGCCTGCGGCTGGCGCTGCACCCGCCCGCCGTGGCGGCCCTGCCCTGGGAAAGCCTCTATGACCCCGACCGCAACGTGCCCTTTGCTGCTGGCGCAGGCACGCCGCTGGTGCGCGTGGAGCCGCTCTATGCCCATGTCGGCCCGGCGCGGCGGCTGCGCGTCACGCTGCCCGCCAAGGTCTTGATCGCCGTACCCGACGACCCCGACGAGTTGATCGACCCCGACCGCGAGATCGCGGGCATCCGCCAGGTGATGCAGGAGATCGGCGGCGACTATCTCGAGCTACACGAACTGCGCGGCCGCTTCAGCGTGGTGCAGATGCGCGCAAAACTACACGAAGCGCGCGCCGATGCGCTGCATTTCGTCGGCCATGGCACGGCAGAGGGGCTGCAGTTTTGGCGCAATGACCGCCCCGCGCCGGCCCCGGCGGCCTCGCTGCGCGCCACGGTGGCGCGTGTGCGCTCGGTCAAGTTCGCCCTGCTGAACACCTGTCTCTCCGGGCGCAGCGTGGGGTTGACCCCCTTTAGCAGCGTGGGCGCGCAACTCTTGCAGGCCGGACTGCCCGCAGTGGTCGCCATGCAGTATCCGATCCGCGACGATGCCGCCATCGACTTCGCCCATTTCTTTTATGAAGAACTGCTCTGCGGGGCCTGCCCGGGCGCCATCGACCTGGCCGTCGACGCCGCACGCAGCAGCCTCTATGCGCTCAACCCCGGCGACTTCAGCTATGGGACCCCCATGCTGTGGCTCAACGCCGAGGATGGCTGCGTCTTTGTCCCCAGCGGCGGCCCAGCTTCCGAGCTGCATGAAGCGCCGCCCGCCTATGCCATCCTCGACATCGGCGCAGAAAGCCGTTGGCTCGACGAAATGGAGGCCATCGACCTGCACAGCCTGCCGGTCGAATATGGCGTGATCCGCAGCAAGTGGCAGCACCTGCTCGACGAACTGCGCTACCTGCTGCACCAAGTGCGCGCCTTGGCCGGCCAGCCCGCCGCCGCGGCCTACGCCGCCAAGTTGGCCGAGTACAAACGCTACAAAGCGTCGCTGCTGCGTCTGCAGCGCCTCCTCGACGAAGCGACCGGTCGCCGCTAATTTCACCCACCCTACGCCGATGCCTTCACCGCTGCGTCTTCGCCTGGCCTGGCTGCGTCTGCTCCTGCTGTGGGTGCTGGGCTGCGGCCTGGCGCTGCAGGCGGGGCTGTTGGCGCGCGCCACGCGCGAGCACAGCCAGGGAGCGGCCGGCGCGCAGCCTGCCGCTCCCGGCTTCCCGTTCTTGGGCGCCACCTTTGTCCCCGATGGCCTTGCGCCCCAGCAGTTTGCCGGCGAGATGGCGCGCCTGGCCGATGCCGGCTTTGGCTGGGTGCGCGTGCGGCTGGCGTGGGATGCGGTCGAGCCGGCCCCCGGCCAATGGCAGTGGGCCACGGGCGACGCGCTGGTGGCGGCCATCCACGGCGCAGGGCTGGAGCCGGTGCTGGTGCTGGACGGCAGCCCCGGCTGGGCGCGCGCCGCGCAAGACCAGCCGGGCGCGCAGGCCGCGCTCGCTCCGCCCGCCGACGTTGCGACCTTTGCCCGCTTTGCCGCCGCGGTCGCGGCGCGCTACGCGCCGCAGGTCCGTGTCTACCAGATCTGGGATGAGCCTAACATCAGCCCGCATTGGGGGGCGCGCCATATCGAAGCGGCGGGCTACGCACGGCTGCTGCGCGCCGCGGCCATTGCCATCCGCGAGGCCGACCGCGATGCGCTGATCCTGACGGCGGCGCTGGCCCCCACCGCCGACCGCGGCCACACGGCGCAGGATGAGGTCTACTTCGTGCAGCGGCTCTATGCCGCGGGCGCAGCGCCCTTTTTCGACGCACTCGCGCTCCAGCCCTTTGGCTTTGGCAACCCGCCCCAAGACCCGCGCCAGCAGCTTGACGTGCTCAACTTCCGGCGTGCCGTGCTGGTGCGCCGTGCTATGGTGGCGGCAGGCGACGGCGCGACCCCGGTCTGGCTGGTGCGTATGGGCTGGAACCGTGCCTACAACTCGCCGTGGGGAGCCGTCTCGCCCCAGCGCCAGACCCAGTACGCGCTCGACGCCTTGGAATTTGCCTACCGCCGCTGGCCGTGGGTGGCGGCGGTAGGCTGGGCCGCCCAGGCCCCGGCGCTTGCGCCCGGCGATCCCCTGGGCGGCTTCAGCTTGACGCCGGACCTGGCCGCCGCGTTTGCGCGCTGGTCCCAGGGCACGGCGCAGGCTGCGCGGCCCGCCCCCCCCAAGGAGCCGATGACGCCGCTCATTGCAGCCTGGGTCGCGCTGGCCGCGGCGGGTACGCTTACGGTCTGGCGCGGCGTGGCCGCCGCGCGCCTGCTGCCGTGGCGCAGGCTGCGGAACCGCTATCTGGCCCTGCCGCTGCCGGCACGCCTGACCATCTGGGCGGCGCTGCTGGCCGTCTACTGGTGGACGGCCTGGCCGCCGCTGCTCGCGCTCTGCTGGGTCGTCGCCGCGCTGTTGATCGCGGCGCAGCCGCTGGCCGGGTTGGGGCTGACACTGGCGCTGCTGCCCTTCCACGCTCAACACAAGGAATTTCACTGGGTCGACGCCGTCTGGGCTGTGCCGCCAGCCTACGCCGCGCTGCTGTGCAGCCTGCCCGCGCTCTGGGTCAGCCGGGCGCGATTACAGCCAACGAGCTGTTCTCTCCTCTGGCCTTTGCGTTCTTGGCGGCCTTTGCGGTTGATCGCCTTGAGCTGGGGCGCGAGCGCCCTGCTCAGCCTGGGCAACGTCTGGCATTGGCCCGCGTATGCGCGCGGCGTTTGGGAACTGGTGGTTGTGCCGCTGCTGCTCTTTGCCCTGCTGCGCGCCTGGCCCCCGATGCGCGGCAGGCGGCGTCTCCTAACGGGAGCCCTGGCCGCGGGCGCGGTCGCCGCGGCCCTGGCCGGCTTGGCAAGCTGGCTGCGCGGCGGCGGCACTCCGGCAGATGGGCTGCTGCGACTGGTCGGCCCCACCTTCTCGCCCAACCATACCGCGCTCTATCTGGTACGCAGCCTCTTCTTGAGCGTGGGGCTGGCGCTGACGGCTCAGGGCCGCGCGCGGCGCGTCTGGCTGGCCGCCACAGCGATCCTGGCGCTGGCCCTGCTGCTCACCGGCAGCCGGGGCGCGCTGCTGCTGGGGCTGCCCGCGGGCTTGCTTACCCTGGCGGCGCTGCGTCCGGCGCTGCTCCGCCGCCTACGCCATACGCCGCGATCTTGGCGCTGGGCCGGGCTGCTGATCGCCCTGATAGCGGTAGGGATACTAGGCTGGCTGCTGGCCCCTCGGCTCTTGAACCGCGCCAGCGTGGGCGAACGGTGGCAGGTCTGGGCGTTGACCCTGGCGCTCTGGCGCGACCACTGGCTGGTGGGAGTCGGCCCCGGCGGCTTCTATTGGCGCTGGCCCGCCTATCTGCCCTTGAACAGCCCGCTAGACCCCAACTTGCGCCACCCGCATATGGTCTGGCTGGAGATGGCGGCACAGGGCGGCGTGCTGGCGCTGGCCTGGCTGGTCGCGGCACTGATCCTCGGCGCACGCTGGCTGCTCGCCCGCCGCATGCAATTGGCCTGGGTGCAGGTGGGGCTGGCCGCCGGGCTGGTTGCGGGGCTGGCGCACGGCCAGGTCGACGCCTTCCAGGCGCTGCCCGACCTGGCGGCGTGGAACTGGGCGGCGCTGGCGCTGCTCCTTGCGCCGGCAGAGTATCAACCGCAAAGGGCGCAAAGAACGCAAAGAGCAGAGAAGAAAGGGCCAGAGAAGGAAAGGCCGGAGACAGAGGGCGTCGACTCAAGATAAAACGCCGCTGCCCTCAAGAGCAGCGGCGTATACTGTTCTGCACCTTCATTGGCGCTATTGCAGCGCCAGCACCACATTCACATCCGCCGGCGGCACCTGCGGGATGATCTGCTCGCGCATGAACTGGTTGACCGCGGGGTCGCCCAGCGGCGAATCGCCGGCCAGCGGGGTCGCCAGGGCCAGCGCCGCCAAGAGCGACGCCTCGTCATAGTTCACCTTCAGGGCGTCAGCGCCATCCAGCCGCAAGATGAGCACGCCGGGGTCGGTGTCGATCTGGATTTCCTTAGCGCCTGTGGCCTGCAGCGTTGCGACCAGGTTGGCAGGCAGCGCGGGCAGGCTCACACCCAACTGCCCGAACTCATCCGCCGATAGACCCCCCAGCATGGTCAGGTTGCCGTTGGCGTCGACCCCGGCATTGACCTTAAGCATGGCCGCGGTCGGGCTGGCCTCCACCGGTTGGACGGCGTAGTTCGGTTCCGCCGGGATCTCCAGCGCCTCCGCGCCTTCGACGGGCGGCACGGTCAGCGTCACATTCGGCCCTACATTGGTGGCGACGTCGACCAAGGACATGATCCCTTCGGCGTCGGTCCCCACCATCGGCCCGGCGATCCCGGCCACGGTCGCCAGCGAATCGCCCGTCCAGGTGATATTGGGCAGCGGTTGGCCGTTGGCCGCCAAATAAAGCCCCTGGTCTTGCAGGCTGACGTCGAGACGCTGCACACCGGCAGTCTGAAGCTGCTGCACCGTCTCGGCAGGAACTGTGCCTGCGCCGCCGACCGGGAAGCCCAGGGTGCGCACGCTGCCATCCGGCTCGATGTCGATCTTCACCGCCGGAAGCTCGGTTTCAACCGCCTGCTCCCCTGTAAAGGAGACGGCGACGGTGGCCTGGGTGGCGGGCAGCAGCGGGATGACCTGGTTGAGCGTATCCACCAGGCCGGGATCGGCCACAAAGGCCGGCAGCACCTGGGTCAGCTGGTCCAGACGGGCCTTGTCATAGGCGATGCTGGGCAGCGGCTGGCCGTTGAGCGCCAGGTCGATGCCGTTGGGCTGCACGGTGATCTGGGCCGTCTGCACACCGATAGCATTGAGCAGCGCCAGGGTGTTGGCATCCAGCTTGGGCAGGCTCATCCCCAACAGCGGCTCCAGGTTGGCGGCGGGGACGCCTTCGATCAACATGTTGCCTTCGGGGTCGAAGGTCAAGCTACCGATGGTGAGCGGGCCGATCGCCAATTGTTCGGGCGTCTCGGCGGTGACCGTACTTTCGCCGCGCCACTTCGGGATATCCAGCTTGGCCGCCCCGCTCGCCGGGGGTATATTCAACGCCACGCCCAGGCCGATCGTACGCAGCCAGGGCAGCCAACGTGCGATCTGCTGTCCATTGGGCACTTGGGGCAGTTTGGGCAGGAGCTGCCGCAACTGCTCGAACGACGTGTCATCCCACTTGAGATAGGGCAGCTCGCCGCCGTTGGCAGCCACATGCACCCCGTTATGCCCAATGCGAACTTCAAGCTTCTGGAGATTGGCAGCCTGCCACTGTTGCACCTGGCTAGCAGGCAACACTGGCCCCAAATTGAAGCCAAAGACGCGCGCCGAGCCATCGGCTTGGAGATTGACCTTGATCGAAGGGAGGTTGAACCACGTTCTGCCGGTTGTCCCTCGACCGACGATCACCAATACCAGTATCGCGATGAGAGCGACAACCAAGGCTATCGCAATCTTTGCTCTCGCCTGCATGCCCAGGCTCCTTTAAGGCGTTCATGAAATTTTATGGATTGCTGGAATACGCAGAAGAAAAACATGCATCCAAAAGACCATGCACCGGCGGATTTCCAGGCTAAGTCCAGACCAATTGTGGTGAATCATACATCAAACAGGGGGAACACACAAGCGCTGTTTGACCTAGTTGTCTCTGGTCGCGCCGCGCTCAACCTGCCGAGCGTGCAGCGCGCCGCGCATGGCGTCTTGGTCACTCCAGGGCGTCTCCACCGTGCCGAAACACATGCTGCGCTCATGCCCCTTGCCAAAGGCCGCCACAACATCGCCCGCCCCCGCCATGTCGACGGCAGCCTGGATCGCCGCACGCCGGTCGGGGATGATGTGGAATGGGGCATCAGGAGAGGCGCGCTGCACACCCGCCGCGATCGCGGCGTTGATGGCGTCCAGGTCTTCGGTGCGCGGGTCTTCGGCGGTGATGACCGTGACGTCGGCCAGCCGCCCGCTGATCTCGCCCATGCGCCCGCGCTTTTCGCGGTCGCGCAGCCCGGCGCAGCCAAAGACCGCGATCAGCCGGCCCGGCTCGCCGCCAGGGCCGCGCCCGACCAGGGGGCGCAGCGTGTGCAGGGCGCGCTCCAGGCTGGCGGGCGAGTGGGCAAAATCGACCACAGCCAAGAATTCCTGCCCGGCGTCGATACGCTCCATGCGCCCGGAGACCCCCTGCATCTCCGCCACCCCCTGCTGAATCTGTTCCGGCGCCAGGCCCAGCGCCAGCGCCACCGTGGCGGCGCAGAGGATGTTGTAGACGTTGAACTCGCCGATCAGCGGCGTGGCGATGGCAAAGCCGCCCTCGCGGCTCAGCAGCGTAAAGTCCGTCTGCTGGGGCGCATAGCGCACGCCGGTGGCGACCACATCCAGGCTGCCGGCGGCGAGCGCCTCCTGAGCAGCGCGGGGAGCCATACGCAGCCCATAGGCGCGCACCGGCACGACGCTGCCGGTGCGGCGCGCCTCGGCGGTCAAGACCTCCAACAGCGCGCCGTAGCTGCCGGCGTCGTCGGCGTTGAGCACGGCGCAGCGCGCCACGCCCGGCTTGCCCGGCGACGCATAGAGGCTGCGGAAGAGCAGCGCCTTGGCCTGCACATAGGCATCGCGTGTGCCGTGATAGTCTAGATGCTCATGCGTGATGTTGGTGACGGCGGCGATGTCGAAATCCACGGCGGCCACCCGGCCCTGGTCCAGCCCATGGCTGGTGCTTTCCACCACCGCATAACGACAGCCGGCGTCGCGCATCTGCGCCAGAAAGTGCTGCACCTCCGGCGCATCGGGGGTGGTCACATGCAAGCCGGTGTCGATCTCCTGGCCGCGGATACGCGCCGCCACCGTGGTGATGACGCCCACAGCCCCGATCTCCCCCGGCGCGGGCCGCGTGGACACATTTAGGATCGACTCGATCAGCGTGCTGGTGGTCGTCTTGCCGTCGGTGCCGGTCACGCCGATCACGGTCAGGCCGCGGCTGGGGAACCCGTGCAGCGCGGCGGCGGCTTCGGCCAGCGCCAGCCGGCTGTTTTCCACCTGGACATAGACCAAGCCGCTGGGCAGGGCGATGTCTTGGGCGGCCAGCTCATCGGGCGAGGCCGTGCCCAGCGCCGCCGCCGCCCCCCGCGCAAACGCATCGGCCAAATAGCGATGCCCGTCCGCCGTGCCGCCCTTGACCGCCACAAACAGGCTGCCCGGCGTGACCGCGCGGCTGTCGGCGGTGACCTG
>QEUY01000137.1 GCA_003577365.1 Chloroflexota bacterium
ACAGCCGGCAACACAGGCCCGCAGCAACCAACCCAATGACCATCATTCGCCGGTTTCGTAACATGGGTTTACTCCTGGCGCATGCTGCGCAGAGCCAGTATGGCATAAGCCCACGCGCCGCGCAATCGCCCGCCAAACCGGTGCATCCGAGGAACACGCTGCTGTGAACGAACAAAATGCCGTTATCGACCGCTTTCTGAGCGATCACCTCGACGACTATATCCAAGAAACCATGCGCCTCTGCGCCCAGCCGAGCGTCTCCGCCAGCGGTCAGGGCGTGCGCCAATGCTCCCAACTGGTGGCCGAGATGCTCTCCCGCCGCGGGCTGGAAGTGCAAAGCTTCGAGACCCCCGGCCACCCGATCATCGTCGCCCGCGCCGGCGGCGCTTCCCCGCGGCGGCTGCTCTTCTACAACCATTATGATGTGCAGCCCGCTGAACCGCTCGAACTGTGGACCAGCCCGCCTTTCGAGCCGGAGATCCGCGACGGCAAGGTCTATGCGCGCGGCGTGGCCGACGACAAGGGCGAGTTTGTCGCCCGGCTGGCCGCGCTCGACGCCGTCCGCGCCGCCCACGGCGGCGAACTGCCCTGTCCGCCCACGGCGGCGAACTGCCCTGTGGCGTCACCTTCGTAGTCGAAGGCGAAGAAGAAGTCTCCAGCCCCCACATCGCGCCCTTTGTGCTGGAGCATCTCGACCTGCTGGCTGCCGACGGCTCGCTCTGGGAAGGCGGCGGCGTCGACCCCGATGGCCGCCCCGGCCAAGTGCTGGGCTTCCGCGGTATCATCGCCTGCGAGCTGTTCGTCGAAACCATGAGCCGCGACGCCCACTCCGGCGGCGCGCATATCTTGCCCAGCGCCGCCTGGCGGCTGCTGCGCGCCCTCGCCAGCCTCAAAGATGAGAACGAGCGTATCCTCATCCCCGGCTTCTACGACCGCGTCCTGCCCCCGTCGCAGGCCGACCTGGACCTGATCGCCCAGCAGCCCGACTTTGAGGAACACTATCGCCAGACCTTTGGCATCCGCCAGTTTGTCAACAACCGCAGCGGGCAGGAACTGCTCACCTCGGTCTTCGAGCCGACCTGCAACATCCAGGGCATCACCACCGGCTGGCAGGGCCCCGGCACCAAGACCATCGTCCCGGCGCAGGCCTCGGCCAAGCTCGACTTCCGGCTGGTCCCCGACCAGAATCCCGAGGAAATCCTAGAGCTGCTCCGCAAACATCTCGACGCCCAAGGCTTTGAGGATGTCCGCATCAAGGCCCACGGCATGATGTGGCCCTTCAAGGCATCGGAGGATGACCCGCTGGTGCGGCTGACCCATGCCGCCGCCGAAGAGGTCTACGGCATGGCCCCCAAGCCGCCCGTTCCGCTGGGCGGCGGCAGCAGCCCGGCCTATGCGTTCTCCGGCCCACTGGGCAACATTCCGGTGGTCCATGCCGGGGTGGGCTACCCCCACGCCAACGGCCATGCGCCGGATGAAAACATCCGCATCGCCGACTTTCTCAACGGCGCGCGCCACATCGCGCGCCTGCTCAACGGCTTTGCCGATCTGTAACCGTCGCACAAGAACCGTCCGAATTGCCGCCGGGATGGGCCGCCCCTACCCTCCCGGCCGGCCCGGCTTCTACGCTCGTTTCTATCCGGTGCTTGGAACCGCGACGCCATGACGACCTTTCTACCGCACTTTCTACCGCAGCCGCCCATCATGGTCATCGGCGCGGGGCCGTGGGCCGGGGCCTATCTGCTCCGCATGCGCCTCGCCGCACCGCGGGCGATCTGCTTTGGGCGCTTTGCCCGCGGCGAGCCACTCCCGCTGGCCGCAGGCGACTATCTATACATCGGCTCCGCCCAGGGCCGGGCACGCCATGCACCGCTGCTGCGGCGCATCAACCGCCATCTGCTGCGCTGCGCGCCGGGCACGGCGCAGCGGCTCTACCCAGTTTGGCAGGCGTTTTTGACCGAGCAGAAGCTGCGCCTGCCCGCGCCGCCCAAACGGCTGCACTGGCACATCGATTATCTGCTCGACCAGCCGGTGTGCGACGTGACACAGGTGCTTCTCATGCCATCGTCACATCCCATCGAACACCGCCTGACAGAAGTCCTAGAGGCCGTCCCCGGCGTGCGGCCCGTCGCGCCCGGTCTGGGCGCAAGCGATCATCCCGGCCACACCCATCTGCTACACTGGCAAGGGACCAGGGACGGCTGGGATCGCCTGCTCGCAGACCTTCCGTCCTTGGCATCCAGCGCGGGAGCGACCTAGCTCCCCCTGCGTGACCGGTTCAAATCACGCTCAACATCGATGAACGATCCACAGCCCTCCCAAACGCCGCTGCAACAGAGTGCGCTCTATCTGCGTATTTATACCGTAGTCCGCCAGATCCCGCGCGGCCGGGTCGCCACCTACGGCCAGATTGCGGCGATCGTGGGCGACTGCACCCCGCGCATGGTCGGCTATGCCATGGCCGCGGTCCCGCCCGGCAGCGATGTCCCATGGCATCGGGTCATCAATGCCCAGGGCAAGATCAGCCTGCGCGCCGATGGCGGCGGGGCCAGCGAGCAGCGCGCCCGGCTCGAAGCGGAAGGCATCCACTTCGACGGCGAGGGCCGCGCCAACCTGCGCCGCGTGCAGTGGCCTGGGCCGAGCATGGACTGGTTGTTGGAGAACGGGTTTGACCTTGGCCCGCTCTGGCGGGAAGGGTAGGAGGAAGACATGGAACAGCAAACGCTGTTCGCGCTCAACGTTTTGCTCAGCCTGGCGTTGGGGATCGGCCTCAGCGCGGCGGCGGGCTTTCGCGTCTTTGTGCCGTTCTTGGTCATGAGCGCGGCGGCGCTCACAGGCAATCTGAACCTGGGTGAAAGCTGGTCCTGGATCGGGACCTATCCCGCGCTCTTTGTCTTTGCCACCGCCAGCGTCCTGGAGATCGCCGCCTACTACGTCCCCTGGCTCGACAACCTGCTCGACAGTGTGGCCACGCCTGCTGCCGTCGTCGCCGGCGTGGTCATCACCGCCGCAGTTGTCACCGATCTGTCGCCCCTGCTCACCTGGACGCTGGCCATCATCGCCGGCGGCGGCACGGCGGGGTTGATTCAGACCGGCACCGTGCTGGCGCGCGGCCTCTCCACCGCCACAACCGCGGGCTTGGGCAACTTCACCGTAGCCAGCGGCGAACTGGCCGGCTCAGTCATCACCTCGATCTTGGCGGTGATCCTGCCCTGGCTCACCTTGACCTTGGTGCTGGCGCTGCTCATCTGGGTCATCCGCCACATGCGCCGCACCCCCCGGACGCCGATCACGACTTAGCCGGCACGACGAAGCAACACGGACCCGGCGCGCAGCCTGCAATTTGTGCGCGCGGCAACTCAGGGCTTGACAGCACCGCGCGGGCGTGGTATCTTTCTGCCGTCGCCGCACATTGGCCGCGACAAAACCGGATTCCCAACTGCGCGCGAAGCACGGCAAAAGTAATCCTAAGCCATTCCAAGCCATGGGACGCATCACGACCAGCAGCCATTCACAGAAATCGAATCGTCTGTCGCTTTCTGGTCGTCTGCAGACTGCCGGCCAAACCACCTCTGTCCAGAACCCGCGCTCGGATTGGCGTGGGTTTTCTTTTGGTGGTTACTGGTTTAGCTATTACTTTTTTAGCAGCGCTTCGCCATCCTGCGCAGCGAGGCAGATGATGCCTGGGTAATCCCAGACGGACCTGGTCTCAACGAGGGCGTGGAATGGCGAAATTCCCGCCCTCGTTTTTTTTGCCTTTCTTTTGTGTCATTACACCAAACCGTTTCAGGCTGGATCGACAGCAGGAGCAGCCCATGACCTCTACGCCCCCCATGCCCAGAGTAGCGTTTCAAGGCGAACACGGCGCCTATTCCGAGGAGGCCATCGTCCAACACTTCGGCGAGGGTGTTACCACCCTGCCCTGCCATGCCTTTGAGCACATCTTTGAGGCCGTCGAAACCGGGCGCGCCGACTTTGGCCTGCTGCCCGTGGAGAACTCCGCCGCGGGCAGCATCAACAAATCCTTTGACCTGCTGCTGGAGCATGATCTCAAGGTGCAGGGCGAAGTCTTGCTGCGCGTGCGCCACAACCTGCTCACCATCCCCGGCCAAGCCGGCAGCATTCGCGAAGTCCGCAGCCACCCCCAGGCGCTGGCCCAGTGCGAAGGCTATCTCAACCGCAACCGCCTGACCGCCGTGCCTTGGTATGACACAGCAGGCAGCGCCAAGGACCTGGCTGCCAGCCCCGTCGCTGGCGTCGGCGTGATCGCCAGCAAGCTGGCCGCCAAACATTACGAGCTAGAGATCGTAGAGGAGGGAATCGAAGACCTACGCCACAACTACACGCGCTTTTTTCTGCTGGGCGAAGGCGACGCCGCCGTCCAGGGCACAGCCAAAACCTCGCTCGTCTTTGCCGTGCCCAACACGCCCGGCTCGCTCTACAACGCCCTGCGCGTCTTTGCCGAGCGCAATATCAACCTGACCAAGATCGAGAGCCGCCCGCGGCGCAACCGGCCTTGGCAATATGTCTTCTATGTCGATTTTGACGGCCACTGGCAAGATCGCGCCGCTGGGGAAGCCATCCTGCACCTGTTGAGCCAGGCCGTCTTTGTCAAGCTCTTGGGCAGCTACGCCCCCGCCGCGCCGCTCCAGCCGGAGACCATCGCGGCCCAGTCCGAAATGTTGCAGATCTGATCACAGCCTGAAACCGGTTTACGCGTTCTCACAAGACAACATACCAAGGAGGATTCCAGATGATCGTCGTCATGAAACCTAACGCCACCCCAGAAGAGATCAAAGAAGTCATCCGGCGCGCCGAGGCCATGGGCGTCCAGACCCACCCCATCTACGGCCAGCAGCGCACCGTGGTTGCCCTGGTCGGCGACCTGACGCGCGTCAGCCGTGAGGTATTCAACGCCATGGACGGCGTGCGCGAGACCGTGCGCATCCAGGAGCCGTACAAACTGAGCAGCCGCACCGCTCGCCCTGAAAACACGGTCGTCGAGCTGGCCGGCGGTCGCGTCCGCATCGGCGGGCCGGAGATCGTCGTCATGGCCGGGCCGTGCAGCGTCGAAGACCGCCAACAGACCATCGAGGTCGCCCATGCCGTCAAGGAAGCAGGCGCAAAGATCCTGCGCGGCGGGGCCTTCAAACCGCGCACCAGCCCCTACAGCTTCCAAGGGCTAGGCCTCAAGGGTCTTGAATACCTGGCCGACGCGCGCGAGGCCACCGGCCTGCCCGTCATCACCGAGGTCATGACCGTGGACGCCGTGCCCATGGTCGCCGAATATGCCGACATCCTCCAGATCGGCGCGCGCAACATGCAGAACTACGGCCTGCTGCAAGCGGTGGGCAAGGTGCAGCGGCCTGTCATGCTCAAGCGCGGCATGAGCGGCACGATTGAAGAACTGCTGATGTGCGCCGAATACATCATCAGCAACGGCAACACCCAGGTCATGGTCTGCGAGCGCGGCATCCGCACCTACGAGACCGCTACGCGCAACACTTTCGACCTCAACGCCGTGCCGGTGATCAAGCAGAACAGCCACCTGCCCGTCGTCGCCGACCCATCGCACGGCACCGGCTACCGTGAATATGTCCCGGCCATGAGCCGCGCCGCCATCGCCGCCGGCGCCGATGCGCTGATCCTCGAAGTGCATCCCGACCCGGACAACGCCGCCAGCGATGGCCGCCAGACCCTCTCGGTCGAGGCCTTCGGCGAACTGATGACCAGCCTGAACCGCATCGCCGAAGCCGTGGATCGCTATATCGGAGACCGCGTGCTCCAGCTTGCTTAGACTCGGCCTCACGCCGGTTCACCCAAGCGCCGCCATTTGCCAGACAAAGGAACACACCCATGATCATCGTCATGCAGCAAGGTGCGCTACAATCCCAGGTCGAAGACGTGGTCAAGCGCGTCGAATCGCTGGGCTATAAAGTCCATCTCAGCCGGGGCGAGGCGCGCACCATCATCGGCATCATCGGCGCCGATGAGCACATCCTCCAGCCGGGCACCTTCGAGGCCATGGACGGCGTGGAAAAGACCATGCGCGTCATGCAGCCTTTCCGGATCGCCAGCCGCGATTTCACCCACCAAGACTCCATCGTCTCTGTCGACGGCGTGCAGATCGGCGGCCAAAAGATTGTCGTTATGGCGGGGCCCTGCAGTGTCGAAAGCCGCGAGATGATCCTAGAGACGGCACATGCCGTCAAAGAGGCCGGCGCGTCGATCCTGCGCGGCGGGGCCTTCAAACCGCGCAGCAGCCCCTACAGCTTCCAGGGGCTGGGTGAAGAAGGGCTGCGCTACCTCGCCGAAGCGCGTGAACAGACCGGCCTGCCGATCATCACCGAGGTTATGAGCGCCGACGAGATCGAACTGGTCTGCGACTACGCCGACATCCTGCAGGTCGGCGCACGCAACACCCAAAATTACTCGCTGCTCAAGGTGCTCGGCAAACAGAGCAAACCGGTCATGCTCAAACGCGGCATGAGCTCCACCATCCAGGAGCTGCTCATGAGCGCCGAGTATATCCTCAGCGGCGGCAACATGCAGGTCATGGTCTGCGAGCGCGGCATCCGCACCTTTGAGACCGCGACGCGCTTCACCTTCGACGTCAACGCCGTGCCGGTGCTCAAAGAACTCAGCCATCTGCCCGTCGTGGCCGACACCGCCCACGGCACCGGCAAATGGAGCCTGGTCAATCCGGTGACGCGCGCGGCGGTGGCGGCGGGCGCCGACGCCATCATGGTCGAGGTGCATCCCAACCCGGCTTCCGCCTGGAGCGACGGCGCGCAGAGCCTGACGCTGGAGCGGTTCGCCCAACTGATGCGCGACCTGCGGCCGGTGGCCCAAGCGGTCGGGCGCACGCTCTAGCGCCGTGGCTTGCTCTATCCACCGGCCCGCGCGCCGGGAGAGATTCGCATGAAACGCCTCGCCGACTGCCGCGTCGCCATCGTCGGGCTGGGCCTCATGGGGGCCAGCCTGGCCATGGACCTGAGCCAAAACAATCTCTGTCGCGAGGTGCGCGGCATCGCCCGGCGCACAGCCACGGTGCTGGACGCATTCTTCGCCGGCGCGGTCGACCTGGCGACCAACGACCTGACCACGGGCGTCATGGCTGCCGACATCGTGATCCTGGCGACGCCAGTGCGCACGATTGTCGACATGCTGGGCGAGATTGGGCCGCATCTCTGGCCCGGCACATTGGTGATGGACATGGGCAGCACCAAGTCCGAAATCTGTGCCGCGCTCGATCAACTGCCGCCCGGCATTCAGCCCATCGGCGGCCACCCCATGACCGGCAAGGAGACCGCGGGCTTCGACGCCGCCGAAACCGGCCTCTATCGCAACGCCACTTGGGTGCTGACCCCCCTGCCGCGCACCAGCCCCGACGCGCTCTGTCTGGCGACCGAGTTGGTCGAGGCGGTGGGGGCCAGGCCGGTGGTCCTGCCCGCCGAACGGCATGACCGGCTGGTGGCGGCCATCAGCCACCTGCCCTTTCTCGCCGCCAGCGCGCTCGTCCACACCACGGCGCAGGTCGGGGCCGGCGACCCCGCCGTGTGGGAGCTGGCCGCCGGCGGCTTTCGCGATACCAGCCGCGTCGCCGCCAGCGACACACGTATGTTTCTCGACATCCTGATGACCAACCGGCCCGCAGTCTTGGCCCAGCTCGACGCCTATCTAGAGCAGCTATCCGGCCTGCGCGGGCTGCTCCAGGCCGGCGATGAAGCAACGCTCCAGGCCAAGCTGTCCGTATCCCAGGCGGCACGCGCCGCCTGGAAGCCGCGCCGCTAACGGCGCCGCCTGTGCTTGCGTTTTTGTAGAGAGACGAACCGCAGAGAGCGCAAAGGACGCGGAAGAGGACGCGGAGAAGAGAGATAAGCGTAAGTGCGGCCAGAAAACCGCCCGCACAACCCGTGTAAATGAATCATCGATAAGCAAATGTCGTCGCACTGATTACGCAAAGCGGAGGCGATTATGACCCATATCCATATCCAAGGCGGACGCCCGCTGACAGGTCGCTGCCGTGTTCCCGGCGACAAATCCATCAGCCATCGCGCCGTCATGTTTTCGGCGCTGGCCGATGGCACAAGCACTATCACCAACTTTCTCGACGGCGGCGACTGCCGCGCCACCATCGCCGTCATGCGCGGTCTGGGTGTCGAGGTGGAAGAACGCTCGCCCACCGAACTGGTCATCCATGGCCGCGGGCTGGACGGCCTGCAAGAGCCGTTCGACGTGCTCGACTGCGGCAACTCCGGCACAACTGTGCGCCTGATGGCCGGGCTGCTGGCCGGCCAACGCTTTAGCAGCTTTCTCACCGGCACGCCCCAGATTCGCCGCCGCCCCATGGCGCGCATCGTCAAACCGCTGCGCCAGATGGGCGCGATCGTCGTCGGGCGGCAAGACGGCAACTATGTCCCGCTGGGGCTGGGCGCGACCACGCTGCGCGGCATGGAATACACGATGCCCGTCGCCAGCGCCCAAGTCAAAAGCTGCCTCCTGTTGGCCGGTCTCTACGCCCAAGGGCTGACCGTCATCCGCCAGCCAGGCCCGGCGCGCGACCACACCGAACGCATGCTGGCCGCCATGGGCGCACCCATCGCCGTCTACGGCAACACCGTCCACAGCGAGCGCCCCAGCC
>QEUY01000138.1 GCA_003577365.1 Chloroflexota bacterium
ACTGGCCGAAGACCCGGCCCAGGTCTATACCGCTATGACCTATCGCACGCGCGACCGCTACCGTGAGGAGGTGGAGCGACTGGCACGCTACAGCCGTTCCAGCGAAACCGAGGTGGCGGCTCAAGCCGTCGAACTGGCGCGCGCCGCCGTGCAGGATGCTGCCGGCCCCGGCGCGGGCATACAGCCCGCGCGCCGCAGCCATGTGGGCTACTATCTGTTGGGGCAGGGCAGGGCGCAGCTTGAAGCGCGCATCGGCTATGCGCCGCCGCCGGCCAAGCGGCTGCGCCGGGCGCTGTATGCGCACCCCACGGGGGTGTATCTGGGCAGCATTGGCCTGTTGAGCTTGGCGCTGTTGATCCTGCTGCTGGCCGCCTGTGGCGCGGCTGGCGCAGCCGGCTGGCAGATGGCCGTGGCGCTGCTGTTGGGGATCGTGCCTGCGCTCACGGTGGCGGTGAGCCTGGTCAACTGGGGCTTGACCCAGCTCCTGCCGCCGCGCATCTTGCCCAAGCTCGACCTGGAGACGGGCGTGCCCGCCGCGGCGCGCACCATGGTGGTCATCCCCGCCCTGATCAACCGCGCGCCGGATGTCGACGAGCTGTTCCGGCAGCTTGAACTCCATTACCTGCGCAACACAGACCCCAACGGCCATGTGACCTTTGCCGTGCTCACCGATTTTGGCGATGCCGCGGCCGAGACCCTGCCCGACGACGCCGCGCTCTTGGCGCATGCCCAGGAGACGGTGGCGCGGCTCAACCGCCAATATCCCGGCCAACCCTTCTATTTCTTTCACCGCAAACGGCTGTGGAATTCGAGCGAAGGCGTCTGGATGGGGTGGGAGCGCAAACGGGGCAAGCTGCACGAATTCAACCGGCTGCTGCGCATCCCGGTCGACGCGGCCACGGGCAGGCACAGCGCCCACGACACCTCGTTTGTCGTCGCCGAGGGCGACCTGACGATCCTGCCGGACGTGCGCTATGTGATCACCCTGGACGCCGATACCGTGCTGCCGCGCGACGCCGCGCGGCGGCTGATCGCGACGCTGGCGCACCCACTCAACCGCGCCGAGTTTGACCCCGTGTCGGGACGGGTCGTCGCCGGCTATACGGTGCTGCAGCCGCGCACCGAGATCAACGCCACCAGCGCCAACCGCTCGCTCTTCACCGAGATCTACGCCGGCGATGTGGGGATCGACCTCTATACCCTGGCCGTGTCGAATGTCTATCAGGACTTATTTGGCGAGGGCATCTACGTGGGCAAGGGCATCTACGATGTCGATGCCTTTGAGCGCAGCCTGGAAGGCCGCGTGCCCGAAAACAGCCTGTTGAGCCATGACCTGTTTGAAGGCATCCACGGCCGCGCCGGGCTGGCGACCGATATCATCCTGTTCGAGGATTATCCGCCCCATTATCTGGTGCATATGCGCCGCGCCCGGCGCTGGATACGCGGTGACTGGCAGCTTGTGCCGTGGCTGGCCCGGCGCGTGCCCTATCAGGGCGGGTATGCGCCCAATCCGCTGTCGGCGATCGCACGCTGGAAGATCATCGACAACTTGCGCCGCAGCCTGCTCACGCCTGCGCTGCTGCTCTGGTTTGTGGCCGGGTGGACGATCCTGCCCGGCTCGTCCTGGCTGTGGACGCTGGCAGGCATGGCGATCCCGGCTGTGCCGGTGCTGACCGGCGCGCTGGAGGCGCTGGCGCGCAGCCTGCGCCGCGACGGCGGGCGCGATGTGCTGCGCCCGCTGTGGAAGAGCGTGGCGCGCTGGCTTCTGCAACTGGTCTTTTTGCCCTATGAGGCGGTGCTCAATCTCTATGCCATCGGCGTGACCGTGGCGCGCTTGGCGGTGACGCGGCGGCATATGCTGCAGTGGGTCACGTCGGCCCATGCGGCGCGCCTGGTCGGGGAGAATGCAACGCTCGACACCACCTTGCAGTGGATGCTGCCCTCGTTGAGCGTCCTGCTGCCGATCGCGCTGCTGACAGTCTGGCTGCGGCCTGCCGCCCTGCCCGCGGCGCTGCCGGTGTGGCTGGTGTGGGTGGCCGCGCCCGCCATCGCCCATGCCATCAGCCGCCCACGTGTGCCTGCGGTCTATACGCCCAGCGCGCAGGAGCTTCAGCAGTTGCGCACGCTGGCCCGGCGCACATGGCTTTTCTACGAGCAGTTTGTCGGGCCGGACGACCACTGGCTCCCGCCGGATCATTTTCAGGAATCACCCAAGGGAGTCGTGGCGCATCGCACCTCGCCCACCAACGTGGGGCTATATCTGGCGGCGGTGCTGGCTGCCCACGATCTCGGCTACATCAACGCCGTCAACCTGGCGCTGCGGCTGCGCTCGGCCTTCGACACCCTGGCGCAGCTCGAGCATCACCGCGGGCATATCCTCAACTGGTTTGATACGCAAACGCTCACGACCTTGACCCCGGCCTATGTCTCGACGGTGGACAGCGGCAACCTGGCCGCGGCGCTGGTGGCGCTCCGGCAGGGGTGTCTTGAACTCCCGCACCAACCCTTGCTGCGCTGGGAACTGTGGCAGGGGCTGGGCGATGCGCTGGCGCTCTTGGCCGGCGAAGTCCAGGCCGTGGGTGACGAGGAGGGGGAAGAGGCCAAACAGGCCCAAACAGCGCGCCGCGCCCTGCTCCAGCAGATTGAACAGTGGCAGACGACCATCGGCGCGGCCCGCGAGCAGCCGCAGCGTTGGGCGGCGCTGGTGGACGGCCTGATCCAGGAGGCGCGCCCCCAGCTTGACCGGGCAATCCTGGCCTTTGTCGACGCGCACCCTGAAGCGTTGGACAGCGAGCGGCTGCATACGCTGCGTGCCTACAGCGTCATGCTCCACCGCCAACTGACCAACTTCCAGCATGAGCTCGGCTTGCTGGCTCCGGTGCAGATGATCTTGCATCACCCGCCCCATCTGCTGGAAGGCGATGCGCTGCCCGCGCCTGTGCTGCGCCCTTGGAAGCTGCTGCGCCGCCGTCTGCCCGCCAACCCGTCGCTGGGCGAGGCCGAGACCGGCTATGGCGATGCGCTGGTGCAGGCGCAGCAGCTTCACGCCGCCCTGCAGACGCTCGCCACCCAAGCCAAGGATCAGACCGCGGCAACCGGCGCGCCGGCCCAGAGCGCGCTGGCGGACGCTATCTCCTGGAGCGCGCAGTTGGTGGAGACGCTGCGCACCAGCCACACGGCGGTGCAGAGCCTGCTGGCCGAGCTGGCGGCGATCGCACAGGAGGCGGCGCGCAGGGTGGCGGAGATGGATTTTTCGTTCCTCTTCGACGCGCAGCGCAAGCTGTTCTATATCGGCTACAACGTCACCGCCGCCCGCTATGACGCCAACTACTATGACCTGCTGGCGTCGGAGGCGCGGCTGGCCAGCCTGGTCGCCATCGCCAAGGGGGATGTGCCGCAGAGCCATTGGCTGCACATGGGCCGCCCCTTTACCACGCTGCAAGGGCAGCCTGTCTTGCTCTCCTGGAGCGGCACCATGTTTGAATACCTGATGCCGCTGCTGCTGGCGCGCAGCTATCCCGGCACGCTGCTGCATGAAAGCTGCGTGGCCGCCGTGGCGCGGCAGCGCCGTCACGGCCAGGAACATCATGTCCCCTGGGGCGTGTCGGAGTCGGGCTTCTATCAGTTCGACAGCGCGCTCAACTATCAATATCGGGCCTTTGGCGTGCCAGGGCTGGGGTTGAAGCGCGGGCTGGACGAAGACCTGGTGATCGCGCCCTATGCCTCGCTGCTGGCCGTGGGGCTGGCGCCCGAAGCGGTGCTGCAGAACCTGGGCCGTCTCCAGGCCGAGCAGGCGCAGGGGCGCTATGGCCTCTACGAAGCGATCGACTACACCGAGCGGCGGCTGCCGCTTGGGCAAAAGAAGGGGTTGGTGCGCTCCTATATGGCGCACCATCAAGGCATGATCCTGCTGGCGCTCGCCAACTATCTGCAAGATGAGCGCATGGTGGCGCGCTTCCACGCCGACCCGGCCATCGAAAGCGTGGAGCTGCTGCTGCAGGAGCAGGTTCCCCATGCGCCCACGGTCGACGCCTTGACCGAGACGCAGGCGACGGCCCCGCTGCATGTGGGGACGCCCGCGCCGAGCGTGCCGCCGTGGCGTGTGCCGCTCGACTCGCCGCTGCCGTTGGCCCACCTGCTCGCCAACGGGCGCTTCACAACGCTGATCACCAACAGCGGCGCGGGCTTTAGCACCTGGAACAAGCTGGCGCTCACCCGCTGGCGGCCCGACCCCACGCTGGACGACTGGGGGCTGTGGATCTATCTGCAGGATGTGGCGACCGGCGAACTGTGGTCGGTGGGCCGGCAGCCCGTGGGCGCTGCGGTCGAGGGCGAGGAGGTCTTCTTCTATCCGCACATGGCCGAATTCCGCCACCGCCGCGGCCCGCTGGGCGTGCAGATGGAGGTGACGGTCGCGCCCGATGCCGATGTGGAGGTCCGGCGCATCACGCTCACCAACAGCGGCGAAGAAACGCAGCGCCTGCGTGTGACCAGCTATGCCGAGGTCGTGTTGGGGGACGGGGCCGCCGACGCCCGCCATCCGGCCTTCGCCAAGCTCTTTGTCGAAAGCGAGTATCTGCCGCAGATGAACGCCCTGCTGTTCCGGCGGCGGCCGCGCGCCAGCGCCGAGCGCCCGCAGTTTATGGCGCACGCGCTCACCACGGCCACGGCCCGGCCGGTGGGCGCGTATGAAAGTGACCGTGCCCGCTTTCTGGGGCGTGGGCGCACGCCGCGTCGCCCCGACGCACTGACAGGGGCGGATTGGTTGAGCGGCACGACAGGCGCCACGCTGGACCCCGTGATGGCCTTGGGCGAGGAAGTTGAGATCGCGCCGCACAGCATGGTGGAACTGGCGTTTGTCACCGTGGCGGGCGAGACCCGCCAGGAGGTCCAGAGCCTGTTGGCGCGCTTCCAGACCTGGACCAGCGTGGCGCTGGCTTTTGCCGCGGCGCGCAGCCAAGCCGACCAGATGTGGCGCGAGCAGGACTTGACCGCCGAAGACCTGGCGGCCTTTGACCAGATGCTCTCGCTGCTCTTCTACCCGCACGCCGCGGGCCGCGCCGACCCGGCGACCTTGGCTCAGAACCGCCTGGGCCAGCCGTCGCTCTGGCCGTTTGGCATCTCCGGCGACTATCCGATCCTGCTGATCCAGTTGCGCCAGGCCGAGCAGGGCGCGCTGCTGCGCCGGCTCATCCAGGCCCACACCTATTGGCGGCGGCGCGGGCTGATGATCGACCTGGTGATCGTCAACGAGGAGGAAAGCAATTACGGCCAGGCCGTGCATGGGGCGATCTGGCGGCTGCTGCAGCGTATGGACGTCGACCAGATGCTCAACCAGCGCGGCGGCATCTTCATCGTGCGCCGTGACCAGATGCGGCCAGAGGAGTATGTCCTTTTACAGACGGTGGCACGCGTGCTCCTGAACGCCGAGCAGGGGACGCTCGAAGAGCAGCTCGAACGGCTGGCCGCGCTCCCGAACCCGCTGCCCGACCTGATCACGACGCTGCCGCCGGAGGCCAACGACGGGCCGCTGCCGCCGCTGGCGCGGCCGCAGGACCTGCGCTTTGACAACGGCTGGGGCGGGTTTAGCCCGGATGGCCGCGAATATGTCGTCTATTTGGAACCGGGTGTGATGACGCCCGCGCCTTGGATCAACGTAATTGCCAACCCGGACTTTGGCTTTTTGGCCTCGGAGAGTGGCGGCGGCTATAGCTGGGCGGTCAACAGCGGTGAGAACCGGCTCACAACCTGGCGCAACGACCCGGTCAGCGACCTGCCGTCCGAGGCGCTCTATCTGCGCGACGAGGAGACGGGCCAGGTCTGGTCGCCGTTGCCTCTGCCCGCGCCGGCGCCGGCTCCCTATCTGGTGCGCCACGGCCCCGGCTACACCCGCTACGAGCACCATTCGCACGGCGTTGCCCAGGAGGTGCGCCTCTATGCCGCGCCGGATGCGCCGCTGAAATTCGCGCGCGTGCGGCTGCGTAATCACCTGGAGCGCGGGCGGCGGCTGACCGTGACCTTCTATGCCGAGTGGGTGTTAGGGGTCAACCGCGCCCTGAGCCAATCCATGATCTTGCCGGAGGTAAGCGGGGCGGGTTCGCCTGTGCTGTTGGCGACCAACCCCTATCAGGCCGAGTTCGCGGGCCGCTGCGCGTTTGTGGCCGCCGACAGGCCGCTTCATGGCTACAGCGCCGACCGCACCGAGTTCTTGGGGCGCAACGGCGACTATGCCCGCCCGACGGCGCTGCGCCGCGTGGGGCTGAGCAACCAGGTGCAGCCGGGGCAAGACCCGTGCGCCGTGCTGCAAGTCCACGTCGACCTCGCCCCTGCCGATGCAGAAGGGGCCGGCGCAGAGGGGGCGGAGGCGGAGCTGCTCTTCGTGTTGGGCCAGGGCCGCGACGCGGAGGAGGCGCGCAACCTGGTGCAGCGCCACTGCTCGCTCGACGCAGCCGAGGCGGCGTGGCAGGCCACGGCGACCACCTGGCAGGAGATGTTGGGCACGGTGCAGGTGCAGACGCCGGAGCCGAGCATGGACCTGCTGCTCAACCAGTGGCTGCTCTATCAGGCGCTGGCCTGCCGTATCTGGGGACGTTCGGCGCTCTATCAGTCCAGCGGCGCGTATGGCTTCCGCGACCAGCTTCAAGATGTGTTGGCGTTGATCTACGCGCGGCCCGACTTGGTGCGGGCGCAACTGCTGCGCGCCGCCCGCCATCAGTTTGAGGCGGGCGATGTGCTGCACTGGTGGCATCCGCCCGGCGGCCGCGGCGTGCGCACCCGCATCAGCGACGACCTGCTCTGGCTGCCCTATGTCACGGCGCACTATGTCGCCGCCACCGGCGACCGCGGCGTGCTTGACGAGAGCGTTCCCTTTCTGCAAGGTGACCCGCTGCAGCCCGACGAGGAGGAGCGATACGCCGAGTATCAGGCCGGCGACCACACGGCGACGCTCTATGAGCACTGTCTGCGCGCCTTTGCCAAGGGGATCACCCACGGCCCCCACGGGCTGCCGCTGATGGGCGCGGGCGACTGGAATGACGGCATGAACCGCGTGGGGATCGAAGGCAAGGGGGAGAGTATCTGGTTGGGCTGGTTCATCTATGCCGCGGCCAGGGCCTTTGCCGATGTCGCCGAGTCGTTGGGGCGCGGCCAGGATGCCGAACGGCTGCGCGACCAGGCGGAGAAGCTATGCCAGGCGCTCGCCGCGCACGGCTGGGACGGCCAGTGGTATCTGCGCGCCTATTACGACGACGGCTCTCCCTTGGGGTCGGCGCAAAATCAGGAATGTAAGATCGACTCGATCGCGCAGTCGTGGTCGGTGCTGTCAGGCGCGGCGGAACCGGCGCGCGCCCGGCAGGCCATGGAGTCGGTGCGCGCGCATCTGGTCAAAGAGGACGCGCGCCTGATCTTGCTCTTTACCCCGCCCTTTAACAAGACGCGCCGCGACCCCGGCTATATCAAGGGCTATCTGCCGGGCGTGCGTGAGAACGGCGGGCAATATACCCATGCCGCGCTGTGGAGCATTTGGGCCTGGACTGAACTGGGCGACGGCGACCTGGCGCAGTCGCTGTTCCAGATGATCAACCCCATCACCCGCGCCGACAGCGCCGTCAAGGCCGGTGTTTATAAGGTCGAACCCTATGTGATCTCGGCGGATGTCTACGGCGTTGCGCCGCATGTGGGCCGCGGCGGCTGGACATGGTACACCGGGTCCAGCGGCTGGATGTATCGCCTGGGGGTCGAGGCGATCTTGGGGCTGCGCCGCGACGCGCAGTCGCTCTGGCTGGAGCCATGCATCCCGGCCCACTGGCCCGGCTTCAAGCTGACCTATCGCCTGGGCCGCACCTGCTACTGCTTTACGGTGGAGAACCCCGACGGCGTGCAGCGCGGGGAGACCATCGTCTCGCTGGATGGGCAGCCGCTGCCCTCCGGCCGCGTGCCGCTGGTGGACGACGGCCAGGAGCATCAGGTGCGCGTGGTGCTGCGCGGCGCCGGCAGCGCCGCTTGATTGGGCGTACTTTGCTACAGAGTCGGCCAGGTCCGGCCAGGCGTATGCCACCTGTGCGCCCCATCTTGGCGGAAGCGCCGGTAATTCCGTTAGGCTGGTGAC
>QEUY01000139.1 GCA_003577365.1 Chloroflexota bacterium
TGCCTGTACGTTTATGCGAGCCTTTAAGAAAGGAACTAGCCGCGATGTTTCAGCAGATTATTTTGGTGGGCAACTTGGGCCGTGATCCTGAGATGCGCTACACCCCCAGCGGTGTACCGGTCACCAGCTTCAGTTTAGCGGTCAGCAAACGATGGAACAGCCAAGACGGTCAACCACAAGAAAAGACGACCTGGTTCCGCATCACTGCTTGGCGGCGGACGGCGGAGACGGTCAGCCAATATCTCACCAAGGGGTCCAAGGTATTGGTCGTGGGTGAATTGGAGGAAGCGCGCACCTATCAAGACCGGGATGGCAACACCCAGGTCTCACTAGAGGTGACTGCCCAGACGATCCGTTTTCTCAGCGGGCGCGGGGAGGGTGCGGGCGGCAACTTTGCCCATGAGGGCGTCGGCGCAGCCCCCGGCGCAGCGCGCAGCAGCCAGAACGCCCCTGCCGACATGGACATGACCGACGAGGACATCCCGTTCTAACCCGCCCATTCTACCCTACATTGTGAAACTCGAAACCGGCGATCTACGGGTCGCCGGTTTTTTGTTTACAGAAGTTCACCGCAAAGCCGCAGAGCACGCAAAGTTCAGAAGAAGAGCAGAAAAGGGACAGCGGCGGCGCGCATCACATCTACTCTATTCCTCTTGCTTTTCTTTCCCCTTCCTGCTTTTGCCGGATCCCACAAGGTTCACCGGAGGGGCCGTCCCCGTGGCGGCCCGTTTGCCACGCCTGGACAGGCACGAGTCACGGACAGGCACGGGGGCCTGTCCCTACATGAGACGTTGCACTTCTCTCTTCTCTGCGCCCTTTGCGACTTTGCGTTGAGATCACCCCGGTAAATTCTCTCAATACCTGTAGTCCTCGCGCACGGGGCTGAAGATGTCCAGCGCCTTGGCGGGCTGGTCGCCCACTGTGACCGTATGCTCCACACCGCCGGGGATGATCCACATGTCTCCCGGTTGGAGCGTGCGTGTTTCGTCGCCCACGGTGAAGGTCAACTCTCCCTCCAACAGAATCCCCGCCTGTTCATGCGGGTGGCTGTGCAGCGGCACGACGGCTTGCGCCGGCAGATCGATGAGCGACAGCAGCATCTTTTCGCCCCAAAAGGTGCGCGCGGTGACCGCGCCAAAGAGTGTTTTGGGGTTGCGTTCGTCGGGTGACATGAAGTACATCGAGTTCTCCTTTGATAAAATGGTGATAAGATGGCTGGTGATACAATGATTGGCTAGAGATGGTTGCCCGCAAGTCTACCGCACAGGGCGGGCGCGTCACAAGCCGCCATCAACTGGCCCAAAACCGGCAGTCAACGGGCCGTCGCTAGATTCAAGATAGTGAGAAGCGATCCCCACAACGCAGCACAGGCGCGTATCGCCCAAGGAGGCGCGGCCATGACCCACAGCACCCAACGACCCGACTACGCAAATCCGCCCTGGTTCCCGCTCACGCGCGAGGAGGTGATCGCCGCCATCGAGCGCACCGGCCCGCCGCGCATCCCGCTGGTGCGGACCCTCTGGTGGGGCGAAGGCTTTGCCGAGCTGCACGGCGATGCGCTGGCGGCCTTTGACATCTATCCCGAAGATGCGATTGTCCTCTTTGTCGAGCCGGTCGCGCCGGAGACCATGGGGCTGTCCTGGCCGGTCGTCCTGGAAGGGCCGCACGACGCGCGCGTCGTGATCGACGACTGGGCCAAGCTGGATGAGTTTGTAGAAAAGCTGCCCGACCCAGCCCAAGACCCGCTGATGGCACGGGCGGCGGAACAGGCAGCGCGGCTGCGCGCCGAAGGGCGCTATGTACTCTTTGGCTGGTGGCGGCTCTTCTTTGAAAAACCGTGGGCGCTGCGCGGGATGCAAAACCTGTTGATGGACTATGTGCTCGCGCCCGAGCAGATCCACCGGCTGCATGATGCGCTGTGTACGCATTATATCCGCTACCTGGATTACGCCATCCGCCACTTCCGGCCCGACGGCTTTTGGACCAGCGACGACCTGGGCCATCAAAAACAGTTGTTTATGAGCCCCGCCACCTTCCGCAGCCTGATCAAACCCTACTATGCGCGCATCGGCGACACGCTGCGCCCGCACGGGCTGCACTGGTGGCTGCATTCCTGCGGCAATAACACGGCGGTGCTGGACGACCTGGCCGAGGTGGGCGTCAACGTCTTTCACCCGGTACAAAAGGGGACAATGGACTATGCCGCCACGGCGGCGGGCTATGGCGAGCGTATGACCTTCTTGGTGGGCTTTGACGTGCAGCATGTGCTGCAAGAGGAGAGTCCAGAGGGGGTGCGCGCCGAGGTGCGCGCCATCGTCGACACCTTTGACCGGCCCGGCGGCGGGCTGTGCATCGCCGCGGGCAACGGCATCCTGCCCGGCACGCCGCTGGAGAACATCCATGCCTTTTTGGACGAGGCGCTGCGCTACGGCGCGGCGCACCGGCGGCAGTGGGCACGGCGTGTGCTTGCGTAGGGATAGCATATATGCGTACGGACACGGTATACCGTGTCCGTACGCAGTCGCCTCTTTCTGACCTTTTCGCCTCTGCCCTTTGCGGTGAATAGTCCCTCTCTCACCACGCTGTCCAGCCGCCGTCGACCAGCAGGTTTTGGCCGGTGATGTAGCTGCCGGCGTCGCTCGCCAACAGCACGACCGCGCCCTTGAGCTCCTCCGGTTGGCCCATCCGCCCCATCGGCGACTTTGCCTCCAGCCGCTCGATGAACTCCGGCATGGGGCCGCTGACGCGCGGGGCCGGGAAGGGGCCGGGGCTGATGGCGTTGACGCGCACGTGATCCTTGGCCCAGTAGACCGCCAGATGGCGTGTCAGATGGATCAGCCCGCCCTTCAGGCCATGGTAGTTGGGCGGGCTGTTGACCGCCAACCCCGTATAGGCGTCGGGGTAGCTGCCCACCACGCCGTACATGCTGCCGATGTTGATGATCGAGCCGGGGGCCTGGCGGCGGCGCAGATGGTGAACCACCGCGCGCGCCAGCAGGAAATAGGCCGTCACGCCGGTGTGATAGGCGCGGTCAAAGTCCTCGGCGGTGGCCGTGTCGATGCTGGGCGCGGTCGCGCCATAGGCGTTGTTGACCAGCACGTCGATGCGCCCCAGCCGCCGCTCGACCTCGGCCACAAACCCCGGAATCGTGCCGGTGTCGGACTGTTCAAAGCCGAGGCCGATATGGCCCTGACCGGGCAGCGTGGCGGCAAAAGCGGCGGCCTGTTCCGCCTTGCGGCTGGTCACCACCAGCGTGGCCCCGGCCTCGGCCAAGGCGCGGCTCATGGCCGACCCCAGCCAGCCCGACGCGCCGGTGACAATCGCCACCCGCCCCTGCAAGTTGAATAGATCTTGGATCGTGCGTTCCGGTTCAGCCATGGGCGTACTCTCTATAGCAGGATAGTATCAGGGTCATGGTATCAGGACAACAGGCTATTGAGCAGCTTCAGCAGCGGCCAACTGGCGCAGCGCCTGGCCGGCGATGTCCATGCCGACCAGGTCGCTCCGCGCCGCCAGCTGGCGGCGCGTGACCTCGCCCACGCGGCCATCGCCCACTGCTCTCTTCTCTGGTCTTTGCGCCCTTTGCGGTTGATTCTCTCTACTGCACAACCCGATGCGGCTTTACAACTCGACGCGGCGGCCTGTGCGGCTGGACTCATAGGCGGCGTCGACGACGCGCGCCACCTGCAGGGCATCCTCGCCGCTCGTCCAGCCGAGGATGTCCTGCTGTGTGCTCAGGATAAAGCGCCGGATAAAGGCCTCGCCCGACTTGCCGCCATAGGCGGGGGATTGGCCGTGGCTATACTGGCTGCTCCACTGCGGCGCGCCTGCCCAAGCCGGGTGAATGGTCTCGACATTCAGTTCGTTGGGAGAACTGCTCGACGACCAGTGGATGCGCCCCAGCCGCCCGTTGATGCCGACATAGGTGTCATAGCCCGCGGGGTTGTGATAGCCGCCGCCGCTCAGGGCCAGAATATAGCCGGCGTGCAGCGACCCGACCGCGCCCGACGCAAAGCGCAGCGCCAGCACGGCCACATCCTCCACGTCAATGGCCTCGCCGCTGCGCGTGGCGATCTCGGCCTGCACCGCGACGATCTCGTCCTGGGCCATATAGCGCATCAGGTCAATATAGTGGCAGCCCAGCCAGGAGAGGATGCCGCCGCCCGCCTTGGCTTGGCTAAAGAGCCAGTGCTGCGGGTTGCGGGCGCGCACTGCGGTCGTGACCATGCGCATCTCCACCGACATCAGCGGGCCGAGCGCGCCGCTGCCCACGATGCGCCGCGCCTCCTCCACTACGGCATTGGCGCGGTTTTGATAGCAGACGCCCAGCTTCACGCCTTTGCGCCGCGCGGCGGCGATCACCTGTTCGGTGTCGGCGGCGCGGCGGCCGATCGGCTTTTCGGCCATCAGATGCTTGCCCGCCTCCAGCGTGCGCAGAAAGACATCCGGCCCCAGGTCATTGCGGAGGGCGGCGATGGCGAAATGCAGGTCGGGCCGGGCCAAGATCGCGTCGAGATCGGTGGAGGCCGTCTCCACCTTGTCGCCCAGTTCGCGGCGGGTGCGCGCCAACGCGTCGGCGTCGGCGTCCCAAAGCAGGATGCGTTCGACTTCGGGGAGCTGCTGGAGCGTGCGCAGATGGGCAAGGGAGTGGGGGTGTTCCACGCCCAAAAGGGCCGCGGTCACCGGCGTCGGCACAAGCGTATCGTTCACGGTTCAACCTTTGAGTACAGTGGCAGGAGAAGCGGTAGAAGATTAAGCGCCGTCAAACGGCAACGGAATGTCATATTGGGCGGCTAGAACCTGGATATCCTCGACCACATTGGGCGCAAGCGGGATGCCGGCCTGGCTGCGCGCTTGGCGCGCCTGGGCCTCCGGCTCGCCGGGGACCAGCACCGGCTGGGCCGGGTCCAGCGGCTCGGTGGCGTGCAGCGATTGGATCAGCGCGTCCATGCCGTCCTTAAAGTCCGTCACAGCGCGGAAGGCATCCACGCGGATCGCGCCGAAGAAATGGGCGTCGCCGGTCTGCACATACTGGCCCTCGGCGTTGCGCTCCCACCCGCCGGAAAGCAGCGCGCACAGCACCTCCACCGTGACCGAAAGCGCATAGCCCTTGTGCCCGCCTGTCTCGCGTGCGCCGCCCAGCGGCAGCAGACGGCGCACGGCAAAGGGGTCGGTGGTAGGCAGCCCCTCTTCGTCCAGCGCCCACCCCGGCGGGATCGTGCGCCCGGTCTCTTGATAAAGCCAGATGCGGTTCATCGGCGTGATCGAGGTGGCGATGTCGAGCAGGAAGGCTGGCTCCACGCCGGTGGGGCAGGCGATGCTGATCGGGTTGGTGGAGAGGCGCGGCGTCTTGCCAAAGGTGGGCACAACGCCCATGGTCGCGCCGTCGTGCAGCAGATGGCCGGTCAGGCTGATGCCGATCATCTCCTGGGCCACGGCTTGCATGGCGTGATAGCCCGCCGCGCCGTAATGATGCGAGTTGCGCACCACGACGATACCGATCCCATGGTCGCGCGCCTTTTGCATCGCCAGCCGCATGGCCCACGGCCCGACCACCAGCCCAAGCCCCTGGTCGCCGTCGACGCGTGCGGTGACGCTCGTCTCCTGTTCAATGCGAAATTCGGGGACGGCTTTGATGCGGCCCTCCGCTACGCCGTCGACATAGAAACGTTTGAGGTTGCGCACGCCGTGGGTGTCGATGCCGTGCAGGTTGGCCCAGACCAAGACATCGGCGGCATCGGCGGCCTGGTCGGGCGGCACGCCCGCACGCGCCAGGGCAGCAGCGGCGAAACGCTTGAGCGAATCCGGGCGAACTGTCACAGACTGGGCGGCCATCACGCGCTCCTGCAGGTCGTGGCGGTTGAAGTGAACTGCCGGCAGTGGTTCAGAGGTAGAACCAGTGTACTATGGCGGGGAAGCCCTGTCAACCGAGCCAAAGCCTGGGCCGCTCCCCGCCGTACACCCGGACAATCGCAGCAAACGGCAGGGCCAATTAAGCTCGCTTAATTGCTCTCAAAAACACGCTTCACGATCCAATTCACCCTTTCCTCTATGATCCGGCCCCGATGGATCGGCCACACCCCCCTTGATCTTGCGCAAAATCGTGCCATAGTAAACCCGTCGTGGGTTGCCCCGCCGCCGATTATGTCTATAAATTCCCCCGATCCATCGTCCACAGATTGGATTGTCGAGCCAGAGACAGGGAGTATAGAGACAGGGAGTATGATGTCACGTTTTTACCCGCTACTTTGCACGTTGGCGCTGCTGTTCACGGCCTGCGCCCGGCCCGCAGATCCTTTCGCCGGCGCGTCGGGCGACACGCCGAGCGCAGACACAGTCCCCGCCGCTGTGCAGCAGCAAGCCGACCTCAGCCCGATCAAACGCTATTTGCTCGATCAAACAGGTGTGCTGCAGGAGACAACGGCCGCGCTCAACGTCGAGGCCGGGCGCTATTATGCGCTGGCCGAACGGTATGAGTTCGACTATGCTCGGCTCTGGCAGACAGAGGCTGCCGCGGTCGTCAAGACCCTCCAGGCCGCACAGGCCGCGTGGATGCAGGCCAGCCCCGCCTATGAGAAGATGGAGGGCATTGTCGCCGGCACATCCGCCTTAGCTACCTACGACCTCATCTTGGATGCCGGGGCGAGCGGCGCGGAAGACCCGCAAAACGCCGCACCGGTCGATCTGACGCTGCCCGATGGCCGTGTCTTGGAGCGCCCCGGCAACCTCTTTGGCGTCACCGAAAGCACGCTGTGGGGCACGGAGCCGGACTATACCATAGCCGGGGTCGCCGCCGATTGGGACGGCAGCGGCACGGTCGATTTTGGCGAGACGCTGCCCGATGCCAACGTGCTCAAAGCCGGCGCGGCGGCGCTGGATCGCTATGCCGGTGAACTGCGGGCCGCTGCCCAGGCGTGGACGCCCACCCCGTCCGATGCCTTCACCATGCTGGTGGTGATGGTCCCCACGATGAGCGAATATTTCGCCTCTTGGCGCGACTCGCGTTTTATCGCCGGCGACCGCTCGACCCAGCGCGATTTTGTCGCCATCTCGCGGCTGGCCGATATCCTGGATATCCTCGGCGGGCTGGAGCTGGTCTACGCCCAACTGCGCCCGCTGGTCGAAACCGTTAACCCCGACCAAGCCGACCAGATCGCCGCCGACCTGGCCCACCTGCAAAGCTTTGTGGCGGGTGTCTATGCCGACGAGCAGGCGGGCAGGCGGTTTACCCCAGAGGATGCCGATCTGCTGGGGGCCGAGGCGCAAAATCGGGCCACGGCCATCACCGGCGAGATCAGCCAAATTGCGGCGGAGTTGGGCATCCCAGTCGCCGAGTAGCCCTGATAAACAGGTAAGTAGGGGCTTGGGTCCGGTAAACGTGTGAAGAAGATCGGAGTGCATCTTGAGTCGGCTAGACTACGTTCATAGAGGCTACGTTCATAGAGGCTACGTTCACAGAGTCTTGACAAGCCTTGTGATCGGCTTCTGTGCCCTGGCATGGATACAGCCAAGCAAGGCGGCCCCCACGCCCATCCCCTATCCCACCGCAGCGGAGACCGTGCGCTCGGCCCTGCTCCAAGCGCAGTTGGCGCTGGCGGATGACACCGCCGCGGCGCAGGCCGCTTGGCAAACCGCGGCCGACGCCTACGCCGCGCAGCTGGCGGAGCCCTTGGCGCACACCGCGCCAGAGGCCGATCAACGGGTGCGCGCCGGGCTGGACGAGGCTGCCGCTGCGCTGGCGCAGGGCGACGCCGCCCGTTTTGCAGCGGCGCGTGCCCAGGTGTGGACGGCCCTGCTGGCAGGGGGCTATCAGACGGTGACCGCCATGCTCCAGGCCGGCGACGGCACAGCGGCGCGCGCCTGGCTGCCGCTGCGCGAGTTCCGCCATGCGACGCGCTTTACACGCCCCAATGCCGACGCCACGCTGGCGGTGCGCGACGTTGCGTTGGGCAAGGTCGACGCCGAGCAGGCCCTGCAGGCCGTGCAAGCCGATCTGCTGGATACCTATCAGATACGCTTGGCCGAAGCACTAGCCGATCTGCGCGCCGCCGATGCGCAGGGGTTTGCTACCCGCCGCGCCGAGGCCGCGGCGCTGGCCCAAGGCTA
>QEUY01000140.1 GCA_003577365.1 Chloroflexota bacterium
GTCGTCTCGGCGGCGCTCATGCCCAGGTGTTGGGTGCTGCCGAAGAACGGCATCGACGGCCCTTCCAGCCAGCCATAGCAAGGTTGGTCAAACCCGGCGACATAGACCGGGCAGTAGTGCAGCCACCCCTCGGCGGCTTGCAGCAGCCGGCTGCCGATCCCTTGGCGGCGCAGCTCCGGCTCGACATAGAGCAGCGCCAAGCTATGCTGCCGGTAGCCGTCCCCCAAGCGCGTATAGGGAGGGGTCTTTGGGAACGGGCGGAAGGCGTGGGCGAACCCGACGAGGGTCGGGGCCGCACCGTCCGTGCGCCAGGCCAGGATCAACCCTGCCGGGTCAAACGCCGGGCAGTCGAGCACACGCCGCCTGAACTCCGCCGCGGTCAGCGGGTGGAAGTTGCGCTGATCGACAAAGGCGCGGTTCCAGAAGGCGACCAGCGCGTCGAGGTCGGCGGGCGCAAAGCTGCGCAACTGTATCTGTTCAGGCAGAACGGGCGAGGCGCTCATCTGATTCTCTCGTCATCCGCCGATGTACCGGGCGTAGAGCGTCTTGGCAAGCTCTTCGTCGTCGGTGCCCTTGATGATGGCGCGGTTGTCGGGAAAGACGGTGAACTCGTAGCCGCCGATCTGGGCGCGCAGCAGATAGGCGTTGCGCATGACCCCCTCGGCCACCGGCGTCAACTGCTCGGCCAGCGCGGCCAGATCCAGCGGGCGGCTGCCCACCACCGAGACCTGCACGGCGTTGCGCCCGCACAGCGCGGCCGAGGTAGTCCCCATCTGGGCGTTGAGAAATTCAAAGCGGCGCGCGCCACAGGCCGGGCAGCCGGCGCGGCGCTGCAGCGCAAACTGCTCATAGTCGTGCGCCCAGAGGTCCATGTGGAGGATGCCGGCGTTGAGCGTGCCGCCGCCGCTGAGCAGTTTGATTGCCTCCGCCGCGCTGACCGCGGTGAGCAACGCCGCGGCCGGGCCGATGATCCCCGCCGTGTCGCAGGTGGGCGTGGCCCCGGGCGCGGGCACTTCCTCGATCATGCAGCGCAGACAGCCGGTCGTGGCGCGCGCGCCGGGCAGCTTCTCCGCCGCGCCGTCGGGGATAAAGGTGGCCGTCATGCCATAGGCGGCGATCACCCCCGTATAGACCCAAGGCTTGGCGAGGTAGAGACAGGCATCGTTGAGCAGAAAACGGGTGCTGAAGTTGTCGGTGCCGTCCAAGACCACGTCGGCGTCTTGCAGCAGCCCCAGGACGTTGCCGGGGTTGACATCCATCACCAAGCCTTCTACGGTTACCGCTTGGTTGATGCGGCGCAGCTTGCGCGCCGCGGCCTCGGCCTTGGGCAGATTGGCGGCGATGTCGTCCTCGTCGAAGAGAATTTGGCGCTGCAGGTTGTTTAGCTCGATATAGTCGCGGTCGACGATGCGCACGCGGCCCACGCCGGCGCGCACCAGCAGATTGCTCAGGGCCGTGCCGGTCGCGCCACAGCCGACGATCACCGCCGTGGCCGCCAGCAAGCGCCGCTGGCCCGCCTCGCCAAAAGGCGAAAAGATGATCTGCCGGTGATAGCGGGCCAGGTTGTCGTTTGTGTTGTTCATCGCGATAGATAGTGACATACGCCCAATCGAAAGGCTTGCGCAGTGCCGGTCACATTGCGTTCTACCCCTGTAACTTGCGCAGCCCCGGCAGCAGATAGTCCTGGCTGACTACCTCCCAACTCATGCGCTGCGCCACCTCCTGCCCGCGTTCGAGCAGGGCTTCTTGGGCGCGGCGCGTGCGCGGCAGCCGCTCAAAGATAGTACGCGCCGCCGCCGCGCTGTTGTTGGCTTCAATCCAGTCGCGCACGCTGCGGTCAATACTCAGGGCGTCATAGGGGCTGCCCAGCCAATAGCCCTGCGGCAGACTGACATAGTCGGCGATCACCAGGTTGGGTAGCTGCGCCAGCCCGCCGGCGGCGCGTTCGGCAAACCCCACACAGCCGCAGACGCTGCTGACACAGCAGAGCGCGCCCGCGGCCAGCGGCTCCAGTTGGGCGATGCCAAACGGCTCGTAGATGCTCTGGCCGAACTCCAGGTCGCTGCCGCGGCGGATGTCGAGGAACTCCATCTCTTCGGGCATGCGCCGGCCACAGCGTTCACGGCTCCAGCCGAACTGATTGACCAGCACGACCCGGCTGGGGCCGTTGCGCTGGTTAAAGGGTTCGACCCCGTCAAAGAAAAAGGGAACCTCTTGGTCGATCAAGTCGCCGTTGTCGCCGCGGTGGCCCACCGGCCAGCCATACTGCGCCTCCCATGCCTCCACCCATTCGGGACGCCGCCCGGCGGGCACGCTGCTGCTAAGGACAAAGAGCACGGCGCGCTTGCCCTCGCCCGCCAACAGCCCGTCCAGATGTTCCATCACGCGCAGGTCGCGCCAGAGCGCCTTGGAGAGCACCATGCGCGTGACATGGGTAAAGACATAGTCGGGCACATAGCCCAAGAGCCGTTCGCAATAGACTTGCAGCCGCCGCTTGGATTCGAGATGGGCCAATACCGTCGTCTCCGGCGCGGGCACGCCGTTATAGACCAAGTCGATGTGGGCGTGGGCCAGGCCGCCGCCCAAAAAGCGCAGCTCCTCGACCACGAGGTCGCCCACGGCGAAAATCGAATCGCAGCGCGCCGCCTGTTTGATCAGCGGGTGCTTGAAGAGATCGTCCTGGTTGCCAAAGGTCGCCTCCAGGCTCAGCCCCCATTCCTTGGCCTTGAAGAGCGCGTTATAGAAGCGCGTGTCATGGCCGCTGTGTTCTTCCACAATGCGCCGCGCCGTGGCTGTCTCATGCGCGTAGAAGATCGTGCGCCACTGCCCCGGCTCGGTCATCTGCGCCGCAAAGACCAGCGGTAGCCCCAGCCATTCATGGGCGATGATAAAACGCTGATCCGCGGCCAGCCCTGCGCCCGCGCCGATGGCGCGCAGCGCGGCCAAGAGCGGCGGTGCGATCGCGATGTACAGGTTAAATTCCGGGTTCCAGCTATAGCGGGCGGAGTCGAGGCCGTAGTGTTCCCACAGGAAATACTTGAATGAGTTGACCTGCCCCTGGTGGGGCGAGGTGGCATCGACCAAGAGCACCTCATGCTCGGCCTGGCCAAAACGGCGCGTGCCATAGAGCACCGCCACCTGAAAGGTCTGTTCCACCGCTTGCAGCGCGGCGCGCTGGTCTTCCGACACGCCGCCGAAGATGCCGTGCAAGCTGCTGTAGCGGATGGTCAACCCGCTGCGCGGCGAGTTGAGCCGCTCCAGATGCACAGGGTCGTTGGCGAGCATCGGGCCGGTTAAGACGGTGCGCTGCACCTGGCGCACATAGCTTTCAGCGCCGAGCAGCCCGTCGAGCACCGCACCAATGCCGCCGACCTTGACGCCGGCTTCGTGCGTGGCATGGACAACCAGCGGAATTGCGTCAGCCATGAAAGGCTCCCTTTGAGTTCTTCTGTTGCGTTATGGTGTGTAGCGGGCCAATCCACCTTGCCCATAGCCGACCCACAGGTCGCCGCGGCCATCCACCAGCAGCGCGCTGATCTGCGGCCCCGGCGTGAGCGAGAGCGCAAACGGGGTCCACGCTTCGCCGTCGAACTGATAGAGCGCGCCTGCGCCGTCGGCAGCCCAGATCGCGCCGTCCGGCCCGGTTGCCAGTGCTACAATCGGCATCGCCGCCAGCGGCTCGACCGGCTCGACCGCATTGTCCGCAAAGCGCGCCAGCCCTTGATCCGTGCCGATCCAAAGCGCGCCGTCGCCGGTCTGGGCCAGCGCCGTCACCTGATCGCCGGGCAGCGCGATGTTGCTGCGGTTAAAGACCTGGAGCTGGTTGTCTTGGAAGCGCAGCAGCCCGCCGCCGCGTGTGCCGATCCAGATCACGTCGCCGTCGGACAAGAGGGCGGTGATGTCGTTGCTGGGCAGCCCGTTGTCTGTGGTCAGATTAAAGAAGGTGCTGCCGGTCCAGATGCTCAGCCCGGCCTGCGTGCCGATCCAGGTGCGGTTTTGGTCGTCGGCGACAATCGCCTGTACCGGCGACCCGGCCAGCCCGTCGGCGGTGGTGTAGCTGGTCCACGCCGCGCCGTCATAGAAGCTGACCCCCTCGGCCCCAAACCAGATGCCGCCCGCGCCGCCCGGCTGCACCACGCGGATATCTGCCGAAGGCAGCGGGCTGTTGGCCGTGGTGAACAACTCGGCCCCGGCGGCGACATCGGGTGAGACGCGCGCCGCGCCCCCCAGCGCACCGATCCAGACCGCGCCGTTCTCGTCTTGGCTCAGGTCATAGATCCTGTTGCCCGGCGCGATCTCGCCGGCCACGACCAACTCGCGCCAGGCCGTGCCGTCGAACGCGCCGATGCCGCCGCCGGCGGTGGTGTAATAGACTTCGCCCTCCGGCCCCACCGTCAGGCTGGTGACCGGCGCGGTCGCCATGCCTTCCTCGCCGCTGTAGAACTCGACGCAGCCCTCGATGCCGGGGTCAAAGCGACAGATCTGCGCCTGGTCCGACCCGATCCAGATCGCGCCGTCGCTGCCCACGTCCAGCCCGGTGATGCGCCCGTTGGGGAAATGGGCTTGGCCTGCGCCCTCGGCGTTGAACGCGCTCCATTCCTCGCCGTCGGTGCGATAGAGCGTGTTGCCCGTCGCCAGCCAGACCGCCCCCGACCCATCCACGGCCAGCGTCTCGATGCGGTTGTCGACAAGGGGGCTGTTCTCGGTCGTATAGAGCGCCGCCCCGCCCGCCGTATAGGCGACCAGCCCCGCGTCGGTCGCCAGCCAGATCGGGTTGAGGTTGCCCGCCACCGCCAGGTCGCGCACGCCGGTGAGCGCCAGATCGGCGATCTCGTCCACGGCGCGCCAGCTTTCGCTCTCGGCGTCATAGATGTCGATGCCGGCGCGCGCATAGCCCACCACCAGCAGCCCGCGCTCGACATTGCACCACAGCGCCGAGACCGCGTCATGGCTCATGTCGCTGTTGCTGCTGTTGAGGGTGCGCCAGCGTCCATTCTGGGTGTCAAAAATCTGGATGCCCTGCTCCCCAGCGAAGAGGACGCCGAACCCCGGCAGCGGGCAGACCGCGGCGGCCACGGTGCGGTTGGCCGACAGCCCATCCATGACGGTGAATTTGACATAACCGCCGCTGCTCTTGTTCCACGCGACCACGCCGCCGCCGGTCGCCGCCCAGATGGTGCTGCGCATCACGGCCACGTGGTTGACGAAATTGCCGTTGGAATAGATCTGCACCGCAGGCGCGCCGGCAGGGGCCGCGGCAGAGGGCGTCGGCGCAGGCATGGCCGCGTCGGGGACACTGACATCAGCCGTCTCTGTCGTCGCGTTGGCAGTCGCGTTGGCAGCCGTGTCTGCCGCGGCCTCCGGCGTCGCCGCCGGCTGTACTGCCAAGCGGCCCGGCGCGGGCGGCTCGGCCGCGGCAGTCGCTTCGACGGTAGCTTCCACCGGCGCGGGCGCGGCCTGGGACTCGGCCTGGGATACGGCTGCGATGCCCAGCGCGGGCTGCTCCGGCGTAAAGAAACTGAGCGTCTCGAGCAAAGCGGTGACGTCGGCTGCGCCCTGATTCTCCCAGGCGTCTTGCGGGCCGGAGGCAGCCAGGGTAAAGAGTTGGTCCGGCGCAGGCTGCAACACGATAAACTGCCCGGCCGTGTCGTCGCCCACCAGCGGCGCAGACAGCCCCTCGACCTCGGTCTTGCCGCCAGTTGCGCTGCCGGGGTCGCCCGCCGCGCGCACGGTCACGGGGTCGGCGCTGCCTACGGCCAGCGCATTTTCGGCGGCGTAGAGGTCGGCCAGCCGGCTGAAGATCGAGACGAGCGGCTCATCTGCGCCTGCGCCGAAATGGCCGCGCGGGCCGCCCTCCAGCCGCAGCATCATGCCGGTGGCGCTGCCCTGTTCGGCGCGCAGCAGGGCCGATTCGCCGCGGATGTCGAGCGTATAGCCCGTGGGGGAATGCAGCGTAAAACCGCCGCGCGGCAGCCGGAAGCTGTCGCCGAGCGCGGGGGCAGGCTCGACGCTGGTGGGGATGGCGGCGTCGATGGTCAGCGCCGCGGTCGTGGCCGCGCTGGGGGTGACGGGCGTGCCGGCGGAGACGGCGAGGCCCTGGGCGGGGCCGGCTGCAGGCGTGGCAGCCAGCCGGTGCAGCGCCGCCGCCCGGTTGTCGCGGATCGCCAGCCCGATGACCAGGAGCAGCGCGGCCAGCAGCGTGATCGAAACAGCGGTTGAAACCAATCGAAAGGCAGAAGAATGCACGTGCCCGTTTCCTTCGCTCGCAACGGTGATTGGCTATGCAGGGCGCCGGAATGAGGCCGTTCAGATGGAAGCGCGGCCAGGCCTGGGTGTCGGGTTGATTGGGGCGCTGCGCCATGCAGCGCGGCCAAGGCTACCAGGCTCTCTCCGGAAACAGTCTGTGCAAATTGTAACATTGGGCGAAAGAGGCAGCAAAGCACCGGTGTAGAGCGGGCATAAACAAGTGACCGGCGCTTCACAAGCGCCGGTCACTTGTTGGGTAAAGGAACCGTTAGCGCGGCTCGCTGCGCACAGGCTGCGTCTCCAGCGCGGCTTCGGGCGCTGTCACAGGGCGGCGGCTGCGCAGGTCGCTCACCACTGCAAAGCCCAGCGCCAGCGCGGCCAGCCCGGCCACGACCCAGGCCAGCAGCCCTGTGCTGCCGCTCTCCGGCGCAACCGGCGGGGCCGCGGCAATGGCGGGCGTCTCGCCCATCGGCTGCGGCGTGCGGCTGGTCAGGGTCAGCGCATAGACCTGCCCTGTGCGCCCGCTCACCGGCAGCAGCTCCGCCACCAGCGACGGCGTCTCGCCCAAGGTCTCCCAGGCCAAGCCGCCATCGCTGCTCACCGCCACGCGGCTGGGCGTGTGATGGGCCTCGGTCGTGCCGTAGATAAAGCTGGTGGCGATGTAGAGCACGTCGGGCTGCAGCGGGTCGGCGGCCAGCGTGTCCACATGCAGGCGCGAACCGGGCACTGCGCCCAACCCAGTGTTGGCCGTCGTCCAGGTCAGCCCATCGCTGCTCTTGAGCAGCCCGCGATCCACCGTGCCCACATAGACCGTGGCCGGGTCGCCCGTCACCACCAGCGCCGTGGGGCTGCTGTGTAGCCCTTCCACCGTAAACCAGCTCAGACCAAACTGCTCGGCGCGATAGAGGTTCCAGTCGGTGCGGGCGAAGATCAGCCCGCTGCCGTGCGGGTCGATCGCCACCTGGCGCACGGGCGCATCGAGCAGCAACTGCCCGCCGTTGACCAGGCTTGAGCCGACATCGCGCAGCCGGAAGACGCCGGCGGTATCGGCGCCCGCCAGCAGCAGCCGCTGCACGGGGTCAAAGGCGAGGTCGGTCACCCCGCCGATAAACTGATCGCTCAGCGGCACGCGCAGCCAATGTTGGCCGCGGTCGCCCGTGCGATAGACCGCCAGTTCGTTGGCCGCGCCGATATAGATCGTCTCGGCCAGGCCGGGCACGTCGGCGTCCACCGGCCGCGTGTCTACGGCCACGGCGGCGACGATCACCTCGTCGGGGGTGGGGATCTGTGTCCACTGCCCAGGGCGACCCACATAGAGGCCGCTGCTGTCCACCGCATAGTCGGGGCCTTCCAGACGGGTGGCCGGCAGATAATCGCGGATATTTTCCAGAACGGCGACCGGTTCGCCCACGCCGGGGCGCAGGGTCTGATTCAGCCCCGCCACCAGGGCCACAAGCAGCACCACGGTCGCAATAAGCATCAAAATATGACGTGACTGCATGGCATCCTCAACTTTGTTCCTCTTGGGGCTGCGCACGCCGCCGATAGGGGAATGCGCGTGCCCCTGTGTCGCTTCACGGGCCGGGCGTGCGCCAACGCGCCGCCCGCCCTTCTACAGGTATGACGAAACAGGATCGGAAAAAGTTGCGGAAAGGGCATGAATTCATACCACAGGAATTGCCAACTATTGTGCTGGAGCGCGGCCTGACGGGCGTACCAATGTGACTTGCGCGACATAATCGCGGGTACGCAGGGAATCGCGCGCCTGCGCCCCGGCGCTGAAGCCGCCGGGCTAAACAACAACGCCCCCTGCAAGGGGGCTTGGCAGGGGGTGTTTCTTCTCTGGCCTT
>QEUY01000141.1 GCA_003577365.1 Chloroflexota bacterium
TGGCCGCATAGGCCAGCCGCAGCTTGGCGCGCGGGCCGGGCGCAACCAGGTGAAAGATCGCCCAGTCAGGCCGGCGCGGTGCGCCATAGCGCAGGGCGCAGCGCACCCCATGAATCACATCCTCCACATGTACCCACGACGGATCAAACGCCTGGGATGCGACCGCGGCATCGTCCACGATCCGCCCCACGCGCAGACAGATGCTTTGCAGCGCGCCCACGCGGCTGTTCTCGCGCACCGAAAGCTCTGCCAGCCAAGGGCAAAGCTGCGACAGATCCGGTGTCGGGCGCGGCCGCCACCCCTCGTTCACCCGCCACTGCGCCGGCATGCGGGCGAAGAGGTCCAGCGTACTGAAGAGGATAAACCGATCCACGCCGGCGGCGCGCGCCGCGTTAAACAACACAAACGATCCGCGCGTCGCTTCGTCAAGCGCGGTCACGGCATCTTCATCGCGGCCCCGTCCGGCCAGATAGGGCGCGAGATGCAGCACGACATCCACCCCCGCCAGCGCCGCGGCCACGGCCTCTGGGTCGCGCAGATCGCCCGGCGCTTGGGCCGCCCCATCTGGGCCAGGCGAGGTAAACGAGCGGTCCAGCAGCCGGACCGGCCCCTCAGCGGCCAGCGCCGCGGCCAATGTCCGCGCCAGCGCGCTGTCGCCCCCTGTGATCAAGATTGTCATTGGCTAATTCCTGAATATGCGCCCGAGTGAAGCATGGAAGGGAGAGATCAGCTAAACTGGCGCGACAGCGGCGCCAGCCGGTGCGCTTCCTCGGTGAGCCACATCACACGGCGCACACTCTCCGGCGTAATGGCGAGCGGCTGTCCCTGGCGGATCGTGCCGTAGAGGTCGCGGTAGAAGCCACGATAGGCCTCTGCCGTATCGCCGCTGAACTCCCATTGATCTTCATGCCAGGTCAACTGGTCACGGTTATAGGAGCGGTCGGGCGTGGGCCGCAGGTCGAGCGTGCGCGGCGCCATCTCTGCATCGACCACCCACTTCCAGCGCAGTTGGCGCGTCGACCCCGTCAGCCCGCCGCGCGTGCCGAGGACATGCCAGGTGGGCGGCGGGAACGCATCGCAACTGCTGATCTCAATGTCGATGGTCGGCTGGCCCTCCGCCTTGAGCACCAGCTTCAGATGGTCGTCGGCGTCGCCCAGGGTCAATGCGCGGTCCATCTGGCAAAAGACCTCAGGCTGCTTAGGGCCAAACAACTGCAGCGCCTGGTCAAGAAAATGGGGGCCGGTGTTGTTGAGCGTGCCGCCGCCAAACTTCTGCAGCGTCTGCCAATCCCAGCGCCGGCCAAAGCGCGACTCGCTCAGCCGGATCTCGACGACGCGCCCCAGCACTCCCGACTCGATCACCTCGCGCACCTTGACAAAGTCGGGGTTGTAGCGCCGCTGCTGGAAGATCGTGAGCACATGGCCGCTGGCATGCGCCGCGGCGATCATGCGGTCGGCTTCTTCCAGCGTGGTCGCCATCGGCTTTTCGCAGACCACATGCTTGCCTGCGGACAGGGCGTCCACGCTGGCCGGCATGTGCAGAAAACTCGGCAGCGCCACGACCACCAACTCGACGTCGGGGTCGGCCAATACTTCATCATAGCGTTGATGGGCCTGGCAGGCGAAACGCTGCACGGCTTCGGCGCGCCGCGCCGGGTCGTCGTCCACCACGGCGACGACCCGGAACTGTTCGCCCATCGGCTCCAGCAAACGGGCGTGGATATCCCAGCCGCTGCGCCCCAGCCCGGCAATGCCCACGCGGATCGGATCTGGACTCATCAAGCTGCTCTTTCTGCTGGTGGGGTTTGGAAATGGATATGGTGATAGTATACCGGAGCAAGCCTGAACGGCAAGCCCGCTTTGCAGCCAAAAAACGACGGGGCGTCGCCTGTGCGACGCCCCGCCAAGTTCACCCGCGATGACCTGCCGCCAACACTCCCTACGGCTTCTGGATCATCGGGATGTAGTTCTTCGGCTGCACCAGCACGATGTCGTCATAGATGATCAACGACTCGTTGCCGGCCCCGTCCTTGAACTGGGCGTAGACCCGGCACGTCTCGCCGATCTCGCAGTCCAGAACCCACGGCTTGGTCGGCGCCAGCGGCTCATAGGCCGCGCCGCCCATATCCGCCGCGTTGGACAGGCGCATCTGCACGTTGCCCACCGCCACGTTGAACAGCCGCGAAAGCTGGTCCGTCTGGTGGGCGTTGGCCCCTTGCGCCGCGCCCAACAGGACTTGGTCGGTGGACGAGATCGACAGCACCACGTTCTTCGAGGAAGTCTGCTCCGCGCCGCCTTGGATCAGCACCGCACCCGACGGGGCGTCCGGGTCGGCCTTGGGCGTCACCTCCTGATACTGGCTGGGCGGCCCGTCCCCCGCCGCCGTGTGGCCTTGGATACGCACATAGTACTTCGTGTCGTTGACCAGGCCGCGGATGATGGGGTTGTTCTTATCGGGGGCAAAGTCTTGGCCGTTGCCAAGCTGGCCGGGATCGGTCGAGATATAGACCGTCATCTTGGTGTAGGAGAACGGCCGCGTCCAGCCCACTTGGATGGCCTCATTGAGCGGGCGCACATGCCACTTGCCCAACTCGACCACCTTGTCATCTGCGCCGACGAGCGGGTTGCGGTTGTTGCGCACCTCGGAACCGTCGCTCTCGCCGCCGTTGTCCGTGTCCGGGTCGCACGGCGACGTGCCATACTGCAATTCCGCCAGGTTGGTCAGGCCATCCTTGTCCAGGTCGCCCTTGGCGTCGTTGGCGTCGTTGGGGTTCAGACCGCAGCGTTCCTCCCACGGGTCGGGCATGCCGTCGCCGTCCTTGTCCTGGTCATCCTGCCCGCCGCTGGGGTCGCGCCGCGGGCCTTTGATCCAGAAGCCGCCGTTCCACTCGCGCAGCAGCTTTGTGCCTGGCTGGTTCGGGTCGTCGAACTGGGCGAGGATGCGCACGCTGTAGCCGCCGCCCAGCCCCGTGGCCCCAAACGGCGCAGCGTAGATGCCGTCATTGGCGCTGCCGTCGCCATGCGCGCCGTCGTCAAAGAGGAACAGCGCCGATGTCCCGGCCGGGCTTTCCACCCCGGCCAGCATCGTCGCGCCCTTGACCGTGCCCGCATCGCTCATCAGCACGCCGATGATGCTCACCACGTCACCCGCTGCGCCCTGGTTGTCGGTCAGCCCGCCGAAGCGCCCTTCTAGCTGGAAGGTAGACTGCAGCGATACGCTCATCAGCGCATCCGCGCCGGCCGCGCTCGCTTCCGGCGCAGCCTCTGCCGCGGTGATCACCGCAAAGTAGCAGGTGCGGAAAGACCACGCGCCCTCTGCGGGGTCCGGCACGATCAGCACATCGTCATATGCGGAGTTGCGGATGTCCCAGCCAGCCGGCACATTTTGGCCGGGTGGGCTGATCTCGATCCAGCCCTTTTCCCGGTCCGCGCCCGGCGGCAATACCTGGACACTGCGCGCAGGATTGGCGTCGGGCTGCTTGGCGGCCAACACAAAGCGCAGTTGCGTGGCGGTCTGATCCACCATCACCGGCCCCATGGTCTGATAGGTGCAGCCCACCGGGTCGAAACCGGTGAAGGCTTGGCGGAAGACGCGCGTGGCGTCCTGCGCCTCGGTGTCGAAGTAGTCATAGACATCGGCCAGCCCCAACTGCCCCGGCAGCACCGGCGCAGCCAGGATGGCGGCCATCTCCGCCGGAGCGCCCATCGCCGACAGGTCGGTCGTGGCGGCCGCGCTCGCGCCCTGCGGCGTGGTCGGCACCGGGCGATAGATGCCGCCCGTATCCGCCGCGATCTGCGCCAGCAGGTTGCCCGGCGATTCCGGCCCAAAGCCGATGGTATTCACCACCACGCCCGAATCGATCACGCTCTGCCGGATGTCGGCGTAGAACGGCTTGACGTTCTCCTCGCCGTCGCTCAGCAGAAAGAGATGCTTGGGGTTGCTGTTGCTGGGCAGCGCCAAGAGTTTGTCCTTGCCATCGTCGATGGCCGCGCCGATCGGCGTCCACTCGCGCGCCGAGATCAGGTCGATCTTCGCCTTGGTGTCGGCAATGTCCGCTGTGGGCGGGTCGGCCACATCCTTGCGCGGCTTTAACGTCCGGATATCCAGCGGGCAGTTAAAGCCGCCGCCCGCCGTGCCGCACCCTGGCGGGTTGTCGAACGCCGAGAAGTCCGTCACAAAGATGCGGTCGCCCGGTCGCAGCAGGTCGGCCACAACGGACCCGGCCTTTTTGGCGTTGTCGACGCGTTTGCCTTCGCCGACGATGTCTTCCGTGTTCATCGAACCGCTGGCGTCGAAGACCAAGCCGATGTCACTGTTGCCGGGGTCGACATAGAGCAGCGCCTTCGTCTCAGTGTCGCAGATGCTCCCATCCAGACAGATCTCCAGGTCGGCAAAGGTCGTGCCGCCGGGCTTGACCGGCGGGATCAGCACCGCCCAATATTCATCGCCCACAGCCTGGAACGAACCGGCGACGATGGTCGCGGCGTCGCCGCTGACGTCGAAGCTGAACTGGCTCTCCAGCAGCCCGCGCACCCCGGCCGCGCCGCTCTTCACTGTCCACCGAGCCAGGAACGCGATCGGCGCATTCGGCGCGCCGACAAAGGCCGGGTTCACCTGCCGCGGCTCCAGGATATTGAGCGCCGGCGTGACACAGGTGGCGTTGACCGTGTAGTTGTAGTTGTTCTCAAAGCTGTTGACCACGGTCACCAGCTTGTCATGCACACCCTGCGCAGCGAAGGTGCGCACATAATCCTCGCCGATCCAGGCCGAACGCAGCACCTTGCGCGGCACGCTCGTCTTGGCGGCCATAAAGTTGATGCCCAGCTTCGCCCCGGCCGCGCCGTCCACCTCCATTTCGATGTAAGGACAGCCGGCCTGCGGCGTGATCTGATAGTACTTCGCCGCCCAGTCGTCCGGCGTGCTGTCGGCCCAGCTCTGGTTGGCGCCCATGTTGACATTCTGGGTCAACGTCGGCTGGCCGTATGCGCCGGTGTCGTCGTCGTAGTAGATCAGCTCTTCCTGCGTGGCCGGGTCGGCCCAGTCCTTGGCCCAGTTGGCCGCAAAGAAGTTGAGAAAGAGCCGGTCGACGCTCCACGCGCCGCCGGGCTTCCCCGCGCTCAGGATCGGCGCCAGGTTGTCGAGCACATAGAGGTCGTCTTCCAGATCACAGCGCTCATAGTGGCGATAGAGCGCATCCATGTGATGGAAGGAGTCGGTCGGGTTCCCGATCGTGCCAAGCTGCTCGACGAAATACTTGTTGAAGCGGTTGCCATACGACTTGTCATACATCGAGGTCAGGTTGGCATAGCCGTTGCCGCTGTAGCCGGTGGCGTCCAGTATGTTATCCACGCTGTCGGCCCCTAGATCGGCATAGCCTTCGACAAACTCGCTGTTGCCGGAATAGCCGGGCTGGATGCTGCCCAGATAGCAGCCATCATTATAGGAGTATTGCAGATAGTGCTGCGCCTCATGATAGACCGTCCACTGGCCGCCGCCGCCGCGCACCATCGGCGAGTCGATACCGATCCGGCAGTTGCCGGGGCTGCCCCAGTAGGCGATGCCCGACCAGCCGACACCGTCCTCCATGCTCACGTTGACGTTGTCGCCGCAGCCGTTGTCATAGAGATGATGCGCGACCCCGGCGGAATCTGAGTCGGCATAATAGCGCAGCCAGGCATCCTCAAACCACTCGGCCACCTGCTGGGCTTCCGATTGATTGTTGATCCAGTGTTGCAGCGTGGTCGGGTTGCCGTCTACATAGCGGGTCACATTGGAGACAACTGTGGAGTACCAGATGGAGACCGATTTTGTGGTTCCCCCCACCGTGAAACTATGCGGATAACAGGTATCTAGAGCGTAATTATCGACTGTGTAGCCGCTGCCGCTGCACGCCGCGGTGGGGGCTGCGGGTTGGGCAGCAGTTTGCAAGGCCGCCTGCGACGGGCTTGCCAGCGCCAGCGGAGGACCGGCTGCTTCGATACGGCTGTGGGCCAAGGCGGTGGCAATGCTCAGGCCAAGCCCAAGACAGACCACCCAGGCCACCACCAATGCGCGTGGAACAGACATAGTTGCTCCTCCTGTGGGAAAATCCTTGACGACACTTGTGGGGGACAAGGGGCTCTGCGGGCGAAGATATGGGGGAACATAACAAGCGCAGACGGCGGGGAGGCCGCGGGAGTTGTGCGCTGCTGCTTGGGGGCAGTGATACTATACACCCATCTGGCGTCAGCCGTTACTGTCAGTTTTCCAGCATTTTGCATTTTGGCGCTCGGTTGACAGCCCAATCACCCTATGCTAGATTGCCTGAAAGGGGCCTTCCCTCGATCAAACCCTGTCAAGCCTGTCAACCCTGACCCTGTCACCACGCGAGCCGCCGCGCGCGTCGGCCGGCGAATCGCCAGAAAGGGCTATCGCGCCATGGCACAGCCTCGGCAATATACCGGCGATAACCTCCTTGTCCGCCCCCAGCACGACCCCCACGACCCCGACCTGATCCTGTCGATCACACCGGAGAGCGCCGGCTGGGACTATATCCATTTCCAGGCGCGCCGCCTCGCCGCCGGCCGGCAGTGGTCATTTCAGACCGGCGAGCATGAACTGGCCCTCGTCAACCTCACCGGGCGCTACCGCGTGGACTCCAACCGCGGCTCCTGGCAGGGAATCGGCGGGCGCGAGAATGTCTTCACCGCCCCGGCCCATGCCCTCTACCTGCCGCGCCACACCGAGTTCACCGTCACCGCCGAAGCCGGCGGCGACTTCGCCGTCACCTGGGTCGCCACCAACCAAGACCATGACCCCTGGCTGATCCGCCCGCAGGATGTGCCGATCTCGATCCGTGGCGGCGACAACGCCAGCCGCCAGATCAATGACACGCTGCCCCCCGGCTCGCCCGTTCATCGCCTGGTGCTGGTCGAAGTCTACACGCCCAGCGGCAACTGGAGCAGCTACCCCGGCCACAAACATGACGTGCATATCGTCGACGCCGCCGGCAACCTGGTCGAAGCCGACCTGGAAGAGGTCTATTTCTATAAGATCGACCGGCCTGAAGGCTATGCCTATCAGCGCGTCTACACCGACGAACGCTCGCCGCTGCACCAGGCCGGCTATCCCATCGACGCGCTGATGCGCGTCGAAGACAACTGCGCCGTGCTTGTGCCGGAGGGCTATCACCCGGTGGTGAGCGCGCCCGGCTATACCACCTATTATCTCAACGTGCTGGCAGGCAGCGCGCAAAGCCTCGCCAACCAGGATGACCCGCGCTATAGCTGGGTCAAGCAGAGCTACACATCCATTGACCCCCGGCTTCCTCTGTATTGAAGGATTCAGGACGTGTATTGAGGTGTCTGTTTGAGGGGGCAGCGCAAAAATGCCAACCTATACGGATGCTCTACGAGGCTACGCGTACAAAATCCACAAGCGCGATGGGTTCAAGTGCCGCTACTGTGGCGCAGACGGCACTCTCTCATTCGACATATGGCTCACGCTCTCCTGGGATCATCTATTGCCTAAGGGACATCCAAACCGCGATAATCCGGACTACATTGTAACAGCGTGTTTTTTCTGCAATGTGGCAGACAACCGCTATTTTGATAATGCTGCCAGTCGTGGCCTCCGCTTCGACGGATTAACACCTGATGAACTTGTGGCACAGCGGTTACCGTACGTAATGAAAACACGGGAATCGTACCGGGAGTTTTGGGGACAACATGTACAGCGATTGCCCCATAGGTAGATTTAACTCAGTTCAGATGAGCCACAAGCCAACTTAAGACACACCGCAACAGAAAGCAGCCATTGCTATGAGCGCCATGCGTGAAGACCAAACACGCACCTATGACTCGCTCCACATGGGCCGTTCGTCCATCGATCTCTACAGCAACGATGTGGGCGCGCCCTTTGTCGAGATCACCAGCTTCGCCGCCTATGTCGGCGGCTCCCCCACCAACATCAGCGTCGGCGGGCGGCGGCTCGGACTCAAGACCGCGCTGCTCACCGGCCTCGGCGTGGACCCGGTGGGCGACTTCATCCTGCATTTTCTGAACAATGAAGGCGT
>QEUY01000142.1 GCA_003577365.1 Chloroflexota bacterium
GGTTTGCTAAATAGATATGGGTTTCTCTGACGTTTACCTATGAGTCTGTTGAGTTTGTTTCATCGATAGGTCTTGCTAGATCTCGATCCGGCAGGAGTTTTTGCAGCCTCTTTGCTTTCCGTACATCGCTCTACTTTGGCAACCATACAATGGGGGGTCCATGATTCACCGCCAGTTCCGCCATCTCTGGGCACGCCGCGATCTACTGCGACTTGGCTTAGGCACTTCTGCCAGCCTGGCCGGGGCCGCGCTGCTCGGACGCACGGTCGACGCACAAACGGAGCACCCCGCGGCGCACAGTACCCCGCCCCACAGCGACCAGGCTCACGGCGGCTCACTGCTTGTCGGCAGCGTGGACCATGCCGCGAACGGCTTTGACCCGCTGCGACTCCTGGTCGACTGGGACTATGGCCGCGTCAGCACACTGGAGACTGGCCAGACGCTGCGCGAGTACGACATCGTGGCCTATGACCGTGAGATCGAGATCGCGCCTGGTCTCTTCTTCCCCGCCTGGACGTACAACGGCCGCGTGCCCGGTCCCACCCTGCGCTGCAGCGAAGGCGACCGCATCCGCATCCACTTTATCAACGCCGGTACGCATCCCCATACGCTCCATTTTCACGGCTTCCACACGGCCGAGATGGATGGCATTCCCAATGTGGGACCCGGCGAGATCGGCGTGGGCGAGCGCTTTACCTATGAGTTCGACGCCGAACCCTTTGGCTGCCATCTCTACCACTGCCATGCGGTGCCGCTCAAACGTCACATCCACAAGGGGCTATACGGCGCGTTCATCATCGACCCCAAGGGCGGACGGTCCCCGGCGCGTGAGCTGATGATGGTCATGAACGCCTTTGACACCAACTTCGACAACGAAAACGAGATCTATGCCGTCAACAGCGTGGGGCATGAATACGCCAAGCGCCCCATCCCACTGATTGCCGGGGAGTTGGTGCGGCTGTATCTGATCAACATCACCGAGTTTGACCCGATCAACTCGATGCATCTGCACGCCACCTTCTTCGACTACTATGACCACGGCACGAGCTTGGAGCCAACGCTGCGTATGGTGGACACGATTATGCAGTGCCAGGCGCAGCGCGGCATCCTGGAGTTCACCTACCGCTGGCCGGGACAGTATATGTTCCACGCCCACCAGAGCGAGTTCGCTGAACTGGGCTGGATGGGCATGTTCAACGTGGTGTCGCCGGAGCAGTTCCCAGCCGCGTTGGAAGCCGCGGGGCTGGACGCAAGTTGGGATGAGCAGTCACTGCGCGGCAGCACTGTGGCCGCAAGCCACAAGAAGGAGACGGGAGCATGAGCACACAGAGCGAGACAACTATCGTGACCCCTGCCGAGCAACAGGAACGCGCCCCGGACGCGACGCCGGCCACGCGGCTAGGAGGGATAGGCTGGATCTTGGTGCTGCTGCCCCTGCTGCTCTTGGGCGCAGTCTTAGCCTATCTGGTCACCACCGGCGGCGGACTGGCCGACCTGGCCGGCCCGCCTGTGGAGCAGGTGACGATCCAGCGCATCACCCTGCCCGAGCCGGGTATGATCCGGGTGGAGGTGGTCAACGATGGGCCGCAGGCCGTAACCATCCCCCAAGTTCTGGTGGACGATGCCTACTGGACGTTCAGCGCCGACCCCTCGAACACCATCCCGCGCTTGGGGCGGGCGGTTTTTACAATCCCCTATCCCTGGGTGGAGGAAGAAACGCATGTGGTGCGGCTGATCAGTTCACTCGGCGTGACTTTTGACCGCGAGATCGCCGCGGCCGTCGAGTCGCCTGCGCCCAACGCCGACCTCTTTTGGCGCTTTGGCCTGGTGGGACTCTATGTGGGGATTGTGCCGGTAGGGCTGGGGCTGCTCTGGTATCCCTTCATGCGCCGCCTCAGCAGCCAGGCCATGAACTTCATCCTGGCCCTGACGATTGGGCTACTGCTCTATCTGGCGGTCGGCACCTGGCTAGATGCGTTGGAGTTTGCCGCCGAGCTGCCCGCCTTCTGGCAGGGGGTGCCCATGGTGATTCTGATTGCGCTAATCGCCCTGGGCATCCTCTTGGTGATCGGTGCGCGGCGTAAGGGCGCGGAGCGCACGCCGCTGCAGGTGGCCTATCTGATCGCGTTGGGGATCGGGCTGCACAACCTCGGCGAGGGGTTGGCGATCGGCGCAGCCTTTGCCCTGGGCGAAGCCGCGTTGGGTACCTTTCTCGTGCTGGGCTTTACGCTGCACAATATTACGGAAGGGGTCGGTATTGCCGCGCCGGTGGTACGTCACAAGCCGGCACTGGTTCATTTTGCGCTGCTGGCGCTCCTGGCCGGGGGCCCTGCCATCCTGGGTACCTGGCTGGGCGGTTTTGCCTTTAACCCGGTGCTGGCGACCATCTTCCTGGCGCTGGGCATTGGGGCCATCGTTCAGGTGATCTGGGAGGTGGGCAAGCTGATCGTGCGCGACAGCGTCCGCCTAGGCCAACCAGCCCTCAGTTGGAGCACGCTGGGGGGCGTGGTGGTGGGCGCGGCCATCATGTACTTCACCGCCTTCCTGGTCAAGTTCTAGCCGGTATCATGCGCTTTACCCTTGCCACCTGCTTGCCATCTCCTGCGGAGCAGGTCTGGGCCGAGGTGCAGACCAGCCGGCTCATGGTGACCATCATCAAGCCCTGGGTTTACTTTGCGCCGCTCGACCCGCCGGTGCTGCCGGCGGTGTGGACACCAGGAGCGTATCGCGGGCGCATGTCGCTCTGGGGCGTGATTCCGTTTGGGGAGCATACCATCCGTATCTCGTTCCCCAAGATCGACCGGCCGGATGAATATCAAGTGCTCGATAACGGCGGCGGGCAGATCGTTGCGCGCTGGGATCACCGGATCATCATCCGAAGGCTGGATCACGGGCACACACTCTATGTCGACCAGGTGGACATCGCAGCCGGATGGCTGACGCCGCTCGTTTGGCTCTATGCCCAAGGCTACTACCGCTATCGCCAACGGCGCTGGCGGCGGCTGATCCGAGCCCGCTTTGACTACAGCCAGTTTTGACCCCGCGCACTGATTTTGACAAACGGCACGCAGCGCCTATAATTCATAAAATTATGTTTATGGATTCAAGGGGTGAGGGGAGTGCAGGTGCTGGCAGAGCGCATATCCATCTGTACGGGGGACCACACTGACGACAGTCTAGCGCGTGCCGCCGCCGCCCACCTGCTGGACGGGCAGACGGCTGCAGATGTGGCCGAGCTGTTCAAGGCGCTCTCCGACCCCACGCGCGTGCGCATCATCAGCCTGCTGGCGCATACCGAACTGTGTGTGGGCGACCTGTGTACCGTGCTGGCGATGAGCCAGCCGGCGGTCAGCTACCAACTGCGGCTCCTGCGCACACTGCGCATTGTGCGGGCGCGCAAGGTGGGCAAGCATGTCTTCTACACGCTCGACGACGAGCATGTCCACCAGCTCTATCTGCAGGGCGTGACCCATGTCTCCCATCCTTAATGACGCGAGCAGCTGAGATTTTGTCTCATTTATATCAATGTATCCTTATGTATTTATACATGTACGCCACGGTGAGAGCCGGTTGAGGACGCACCTATGCAGAAACTGAAGCTGGCGTTACCGCTGCTGCTGCCTGAGATCGATGCGCGCGACGGCTGCGTGCGCCACCTGACCGAGCGGCTGGCCGGCGTGCGCGGGGTGGAGCAGGCGCACATCGTGCGCGACAACGGCACGGCCCAGCTCTGCCTGCACTTCGACCCCAACCTCGTCCCACTTGCGCGGCTGGAGCGGTTGGCGCAGGAGGCTGGAGCCGCGGTCACACAGCGCTACCGCCATGAGCAGCTCGCCTTTGCCGGGCTGGATGCCGCCGACGCCGCCAGCACGCTAGAAGATGCACTGGCCGAGCTTCCGGGGATGCTACATGTCGCCGTCAACTACGCCGCCGGGCTGCTCTTTGTGGCCTATGACAGCCAGCAACTTGAGCGCACCGCCATCGAGGCCACCGTGCGCAGTTTGGGCGCACGTCTGGTGGGGCCGATGCGTAGTCCGCAGGGCGTGGTGACGGGCGAAACCTCTGCTGCCGATGCAGGTGCGACCCTGCAGACGGGCGCGCTGACGCAGGCCGAGTCGGGCGAGGCAGACGCGCACGATGCCCGCGAACACGAGGCCCACGACCATGGCAGCGCGCCGACCTTTCTGCCTCATTGGATGCAGGAGCGCTGGACGCTGATTCTGGTGGCGCTGGCCGGGCTGTTTCTGGTTGCGGGCTGGGCCGGAGAACGTTTCTTGGGTTTGCCGGCCGAGATTGCCCTGATCTTCTTCATCTTGTCCTATATCGCAGGCGGCTATGACGTCGCCACCCATGCCGTGCCGGGGCTGCTGCGCGGCAAGTTCGACACCGATGTCTTGATGCTGGCCGCCGCGCTTGGGGCCGCTATCCTCGGCGAGTGGGCCGAGGGCGCTTTTCTGCTCTTCTTGTTCAGCCTGGGCCACGCCGGGGAGCATTACGCCCTGGACCGGGCGCGCAACGCCGTCAATGCGCTGGGCGAGCTGATGCCCAAGACGGCACGCGTGCGCCGCGGCGGTGAGTTGACCGAAGTACCGGTTGACGCCTTGCAGGTGGGCGAGGTCGTGGTCGTGCCGCCGGGCGACCGCCTGCCCGTAGATGGCGAGGTAGCGCAGGGCAGCAGCGCCGTGGACCAGAGCCCGATTACCGGCGAAAGCGTGCCCGTGGAGAAGCAGCCCGGCGACGGCGTCTTTGCGGGCAGCATCAACCAGACGGCGGCGCTGGAGGTGCGGGTCACGGCCCTGGCGCGTGACAACACGCTCAGCCGCGTGCTCAAGCTGGTGCAGGAGGCGCAGAGCCAGCAGAGCCCGACGCAGCAGTTCACCGAGCGCTTCACGCGCTGGTTTGTACCGGCGGTGCTGATCGTGGTGCTGGGCGTGATCGTGCTGCCGCCGCTGGTGGGATGGATGGGCTGGACTGCGAGCTTCTACCGCGCCATGCTGCTCTTGGTAGCGGCCTCGCCCTGCGCTTTGGCCATCGGCACCCCGGCCGCGGTGCTGGCGGGCATCGCCCAGGCGGCGCGCCACGGCGTGCTGATCAAGGGCGGCGTGCATCTGGAGAACCTGGGCCGGCTGCAGGTCATGGCCTTTGACAAGACCGGCACGCTGACGGAAGGGCGCTTTGCCGTCACCGATGTCGTGCCGGCGGACGGCGTGACGCCAGAGCAACTGCTGGCCGTGGCCGCTGCGGTCGAGCAGCAGTCGAGCCATCCCCTGGCCCAGGCCGTGGTGCAGGCGGCGCAGGAACGCAAGTTGGCGCTGCCCAGCGCCGAGGGACTGGAGAACATCCCCGGCAAGGGCGTGCGCAGCCAGGTCGACGGCCAGCCGGTGCTGATCGGGTCGCCGCGCCTGTTCGAAGAGAGCGATGGCCATCGTCCTGATGAGGCTGTGGCCGCAGCCGTGGCGCAGTTGACCGGTGCGGGCAAGTCAATCATGGTCGTGAGCCAGAACGGGGCTTACCTGGGCGTGCTGGGGCTGGCCGACCAACCGCGGCCGCAGGTACGCCAGACGCTGCAACGGCTGCTCGACCTGGGCGTTAAGCGCCTGGTCATGTTGACCGGCGACCACCAGGCGGTCGCCGAACGCATTGCAGCCGATCTTGGCGTGACCGATGTGCGCGCCGGGTTGCTGCCCGAGGACAAACTGACGGCGATCCGGGGGCTGGAGGCTGAGCACGGCGCGATTGCCATGGCCGGCGATGGGGTCAACGACGCCCCTGCCCTGGCCAGCGCCACCGTGGGCATCGCCATGGGCGGCGCGGGGACGGCCGTCGCCCTGGAGACCGCCGACGTGGCATTGATGGGGGACGACCTGGGCCGCCTGCCCTTTGCCGTGGGCTTGAGCCGGGCCAGCCGCGCCATCATCCGCCAGAACTTGGCGATCTCCCTGGGCGTGATCGCGCTGCTGATTGTGACCTCGGTGTTGGGCTGGGTGCAGTTGAGCGGCGCGGTGGTGCTGCATGAGGGCAGCACGATCGTCGTGGTGCTCAATGCCCTGCGCCTTTTGGCCTACACGGCTAAGTGACGTCGCAAGCTGCAGGCTGCACACCTGATTGGGCACGCCACCGAAGGGTATCGCCGGCTCCATCCATACATGTCGGCTGCGGCATTGAGGGTGAGAACAGAGGGACTTACAGTGTGATGCACCCCTTGCCGCAGCGGGAGATGTCCCAGGCTCGAGAATCTCGCAGCTCGTCTATTTCTTTCCAAGGAGAACCTAGTATGAAAATCAAGTCCCTGCTCTCCGTCGCACTGCTCTTGGCCGTCATCAGCCTTGCCTTCCCCATGCGGGCGCTGGCGAGCGAAGAACATGGATGCACGCACGAACCCACCGTGCAGGCTTTGCGCGGGTGTGTGGTGCATGCTGCCAATGCCGGGCACATCGATAGTCTGAATCTCACCAAGAGCCTACTGGCCCAACTCGACGCGGCCCAAACCGCCCTGGATCGGGGGCAGACCGACGTGGCGGTCAAGAATCTGCTGGTTTTCGTCCAGACCGTCGAAGCCCAAGCCGGAAAGCACATTGTCGCCGAGCACGCTGCACACCTGGTTGGGCACGCCCAAGAAGTGGTCACGGCCCTAAGCCAGTAGGATAGTAAACGCGCTATACTTGCCGGTGCCGCCGCGGGCTTTTGCCACGAGACTGGGCGCAGGCACTGGTATCGTTCATTTGAAAAGGGATAAGTTGATGAAGATCGTCATGCATCGAGGCTTCTGCGATGCCGGCCTTTCGTTCTGTGCGCGCTGTTCTGCCACCTTCTTTCAGAAACCCACGGGCACCGATCGCCCGTGCATCGTCAAAGTCATCGACGACGGGCAGGCAGATGTGTTGGAAATCGTCCTGTACACCGATCAGCGCAGCCTGCGGTTTGCGCTCACTCCAGAACTCCAGGAGGGTCTAGCTTTAGAAGGGTGGGAGTACCTGGCCGATTTCGCCCCAGCCTTGATCCGGCGCGGCGCGAACCGCCGCTGGCAGGGGCTGAAACGCAACGGCGCCACTCCCTAGATCACCACTCCCTAAATATCGACCTCTTTACCTTCACCGGCCACTATCTAGCCGAGATGCAGGGCACACGGGTTATCGAGGTGGACGCACAGGTATATAGACAACAGAGCTCTGATGAGACAGACTGCCAAATCAACGCGCCAGCGGGACGGCCGGCGCCGTATCGACAAGGGGCGTACTAACTATCTGTGGCTTTGGGGGGCGAGCATAGCCACCCTGCTGTTGTTGGGGTTGCTCTTTTGGCTACCTAGCATCCGCGGGTGGTCCGCTAGGATCGTAGGCATCCAGACCTATGCCAATCTAGCGCGCGAGCACCGGCCCGGCCCCATTCAGTATCCTACCACTCCGCCCGCCGGCGGGGCACACAATCCTACTTGGCAAAACTGTGGAGTCTATGACCAGCCGATTGCAGACGAACAGGCCGTCCACTCGCTCGAACATGGCGCCGTCTGGGTGGCCTACCAGCCTGAGCTTCCAATAGCAGAGATCGAGCAGCTCCGTACCCTCGTTCAGGAGACAGGCTTTGCCTTGCTGGCTCCCTATACGGACCTGCCGGCACCGATTGTGGCCACGGCCTGGGGCGTCCAACTCCGTGTGGAGGAGATGGGAGATCTACGGCTGCGCCAGTTTATCGCCGAATATAGCCAGGGACCGCAGACGCCCGAGCTTGGTGCGCCGTGTACCGGCGGCAGCGGCGCACCGCTTGTACGTTGATCGCTTGTACGTTGACCCTTGGAGAGAGTTGCATGGAGCAATACCGGTTGCAGGAGGCTACCAGCCCTCCCTGTACCCCTAAAGACAATTCCCCTAGCGCCAGTAGTAGCCGGCTCTCCTGGACTTCGCTTGTTCTGAGCATACTGCTGCTGGCCAACGGTGGGTTATTGACCGCTTGGACAACCGCCGTGCGGGCGCCGGCTGAGGACAGCCCTG
>QEUY01000143.1:0-7972 GCA_003577365.1 Chloroflexota bacterium
ACTTCGCCACCGCATCGCCGGTGTTTTCGAAGTATTCGACGCGCAGGTTGTGCGTGCCATAGCCCACATAGAGATCGCGTGTGACCTCGCGCGCGCTGCCTTCGCGCCATTCGTCGATGATCAACTGATCGTCCAGGAAGAAACGCATTCCGTCGTCGGTGCGCACGTGGAAGCGATAGGTCCCGGCGTCGAAGTGCAGATTGCGCGTCCAGCGCACCGAGAAGCGGTCGCCGGGGAAGTTGCCGGCAGGCGCGCCGCGCCCCCAGTCAAAGTCCACCGCCCCATCGTTGCGCACGAACTCCGGCTGGCCCGACAGGTTGGGGTTGGAGAAGTACTCGCCGCGCCAGTCGTTGTACTGCGTCACGGCTTCCCACCAGACGGCAACCTCGGCAAACTGCGTGGCCTCAAAGTACTCCACCCGTACCAACTGCGACCCGGCCGCCAGCCGCGTCGTCGCGCTGTAGGTCTGCGCCGACGACTCGCGCCACTGGTCGATCAACAGGTCACCGTTGACCCAGACGCGGATGCCGTCGTCGGCACGCGCGAAGAAGCGGTAATCCCCGGCAGGCAGGAAGAACGAGCGCACCCAACGCACCGAGAAATGGTCATTGGGGATGCCCGGCCCCGGCGAGCCATAGCCCCAGTCGAAGTCCACGGCGGCATCGTCACGCACCAACCGCGGCGTGCCGCCGAGGTTCTCATTGCTGTAGTACTCGCCCCGCCAGCCTGTGATGTGCGGCGGGCGCGTCGGCGTGGGCGACGGTGTGATCGTCGGCTGCGGCGGCTTGGGCGAAGGCACAACCGGCGCCATGCCGGTAAAGGTCGTATAGGCGCGCGCCAGCCAGCCTTCGGTGCCATCACGCAGGCGCACAAACAGCCACGCCCCCGACACGTTCTGGCCCACCACAGTAAACTCCGTGCCGCGGCTGATCGCCCGGATCACCGGGAAGAGCGTCGAGGGGCCTGTGCGCACATTGAGCGCGCTGCTCACCACCACGCCGACATTCGACGGCAGCATCCGCGTCGGCGTCGCCGTGGGCGCAGGCGTCACCCCTGGCCGCGGCGTCGCCGTGGGGGTCAGGGTCGGGGTCGGCGTCGCCGTGGGCGGCGTCGCGCCCGGCGCGGCTTCGGTCACTTCCAGCGGCGCCACCGCGCGCACGCCTGTCTCCAACGAATAGGCTACCACGTCGACCGTCCCCGGCTCGGCCCACGACGGGTCCAGCGGATAGATAAACGAGGCTGTGAAGCGCCCCTCTCCGTTGGCCGTCGCAATGGCGACCGTCGTCTCAATCGGCTCCGTGTCGGGTGCGGTCTCTAAATTCACATAGACAACTTCGTCGGGCTGCCAACCGGCCCCCGAAACAAAGATCTCAGTCCCTGGCGCGCCAGAGACAGGCGCAATGGCTACTGTCGCCGCCGATGGGCCGGTTTCCCCCGGCTCCTGTGCGCCGATCGGGCTGACCACACAGCCCGCCAGCAGCGCCGTTACCAGCAGCAGCAGAAGCAGCAGCCAGCCTCTTGGCCGCGCAGCCAACCCGCCTAGACGGGCGCTGCGAAGTTCCTTACTTCTCTGCATAGAACGTCTCCCTTGCTACGCTTGGCCGCTAACACGGCATACAAGTGCATAGACGACACTAGACAACTCGGTAGACAACTTGATCAACTGTACCCCAGACAGGGTGCAGTCCTATATGGCTGACGAGTTTCCGGCGCAGAATGTTCCGCAGATGACGCCCCGCGCCCTTTCTGCCCACGCGTAGACTTCAGCGCAGCTCCATTATGGATACGGGCCGAGTCGGGGGAAAGATGCTATTGTACAGATGGTGGGGTCAATCGGGGTTAGCCTAGCCGCTCAGACTATCAGGCCGTAGACCACATGCCAGATCAAGTCTGCGCCGAGGTGAACCCCCGCGGCTGCCACCAGCCCGCTCCGCATGAAGTGATGGCCCGCGAGCAGGCCGATGACCCCGTTGAGCACCAACAGCTCAACCCAAGTCGCCGCCGGAAGTTGGGCGGGCGAGGTCACACCGAACAACACCATGGCCGTGCCCAGGTGGGACAAGGCAAAGCTCAACGCCGCGATACCGTTGGCAATCGCCAGGGCAGCGCCGCGGCTTCGGTCAGGGGACAGAAAACGCTTGAACACCTGCGCCAACAACAGCGCCCACAGGCTCAACAGCAGCAGGCGGAACAGGATCTCCTCCCCCACTGCCGCGGTGTATGACGCCAGCAGCGAGGAAGGGAACTCCGGATGTGGGATCGGCGGCGCGGCAAACCCACGTTGCATCACCTGTTCGAACAGGGCCAGGGCAACCCCGGCCACTGCTCCCACCAACAGTGGCCCCTGCAGCCAGCGGCCAAAGGTCACATGCGGCGCGGCGATCCCCGGCAGCGGCACGCGCGCCGCCAGCCACCATCCGGCCAGCGCCGCCGCACCGTACACGACGGGAATGATGGCGGCGTTGGCGAGCGCAATCTGCCCGCGCGTCAATGCCGTGCCCGGTATGCTGCCGCCCATCGCGGCATACTGCGGCGCGAGATAGACAAAGCCCACCGCCGCCAACGCATAGGACGCCAGCAGCAGCGCCAACAAGCCACGCTGCCGGCGCTGCTGCCCCGTCCAACCTGTCTCACCCGCCGGGCCTTGCTCAACCAACTGCGTCCGGCTCACAATGCGCACCCCCTTGCCGCCGGTCACCTCCGCATTGCTATGTCAGACCGGCGAGGTTCAGCACCCAGAACAAGATCGCGTTCAGGATCGCCAGCAGCACTGCCACCAAGATCGCCGGCAGACAGCCCTTGATTTCAAACCCCTTCACCAGCGCCGACGTGAGCCACAGGATGAAGGCGCTGATCACAAATGAAAACAACCCAAAGGTCAGAAAGTTGATCGGAAAGGCAAAAAAGGCCAGCACCGGTCGCAAAACAGCGTTGAGCAGCCCCAACACCAGCGCAGCCACCAAGGCCGTCCCCGTGTCGCGCAGGTCAAGCCCGATGCGCAGCCGCGAGAGGATCAACAGGCTCACGGTGGTCACAAGCCACGTCAGGATAAAATGCCACATACTCGATGTCTCTCCCTGGATGAGTCGATCAACAGCCCGTTAGAAAATGCTGCGCACTATGAGCAGCAGCCCTACCACCGCCAGCGGAATCCCGACGATCGACCCCACGACCGTGATCGTCAGCAAGACGCCCGCCACCACCAGCAGAAAGCCTACCGCCAGCAGCACCAGCCGCCCGGCCACGCCCACTACCCCGGCCAACAGACGCCACAACGCCACAAACGGCCACAGGAGACACGACGGCCCGCGTCGCAGTTCATTGGTCATACTTTCACCCTCCTTGCGGAACAGTACGCAGCCGGCCCCCTCAGGTTTCATCACGGTGTATCTCTACCGGGTGCAGCCGAGCGCACCGTGTTTTATATGGCCGTGTTTTGTGTCACCGGCTCTTGGACTGCCACATTGGGCCGGTGGCCGTTGCCGCCAAAGACCGACCCCGCCTTGATCCAAAAGCAAGTGCCGTGCCGCTCAATCACCTGCGCCCGCACATCGGCAGCCAGCCGGGCCAGCACTGCCTCGACCTCGCCCGGCGCATCCTGCGCGACCAAGGCGCGCACCTGCCCATCGCTCATCGGGTGGCGTGCGATGATGTCGATGATCCCGTCCACCAGCGGCGTGCCGGGCGGCAGGGCAAACGCGCCCCCGGCGGGATGCACCACATGCGCCCACTGCCCCAAGATCGACACCGCACGCATCAGCCCCTCGTCGTCAGGCGGCATCACCCACGGCTCAGCCGGGGGCCGGTTCGGCAGCGTCAAATGCACCTGGTCGGGGGCGAGCGCCCGCAGCAGCCGCGCCAACCCATCCAGCGTCGCCGCGTCGTCGTTCAGCCCCCGGATCAACATGACCTCGATCCAGAACTGGCCGCGATACAGCTTGCGGAAGGCGGCCAGCCCATCAACCTGCCGCGCAAAGGTCGCCTCTGGGTGCGGGCGATGGATGCGCCGGTAGACCTGCTCGTCCGCCGCGGCCAGCGTTGGCATCACCAGATCCGCCGCGCACAGTTCTTCGCGCACCTCCGGCAGATAGAGCAGCGACCCGTTCGTGATGACTGCGATCGGCAGCGTAGTCTCGGCCTTGGCAGCGCGGATCATCCAGCCCAGCCCCACATGCAGCGTTGGCTCGCCCGAACCCACAAACGAAACCCAGTCCACCGGCCCGATGCCGCCCGCCAGCGCCTCTTTCAACTCGGCGATCACCGCTGCCCGCGGCACATACTCGCGGCGCTCATGCACCATCGGCGTGCTGCGCCCAAGCTGGCAATAGACGCAGTTCCAGTTGCAGGTCTTCAGCGGCACGGGGTCAACCCCAAGCGACTGGCCCAGCCGGCTGGAAGGAATTGGTCCGTAGAGATAGCGCATGGCGTGTCGTTGGCCTCAGCGTGTCAATCCAAGTCAATCGATCAAAGTCAACCAGACAGCACCTACCGCGCCGCCAATCAAAACGGGACGCAGAGCCGGCCCTCCGCCCTTGCGCCCCGCCCCAAGCATGCCTAGACGACGTCGAAGTCACTTCTAGGCTGCCTCCAGACTCCATCTCGCTTGCGCAGACGCGCTTACACAGATGCGCGCCTACACGTCAGTGGCGCGCACCAGCAGCAGCGGACGGTCGGCCTGGTGCAGGACGCCCGCGGCGACGCTGCCATAGAAGACCCGGCCCAGCCCGGTGCGCCCGTGGCTCGCCATCGCGATCAGGTCAGCCCCCTCGCGTTCGGCCACATCCAGCACGGTCCGCACCACCGGCCCCTGCTCCACATAGGCCTTGGTCGTGATCCCCTTGGCGCGGAATTCGCCTTGCTTCCCGGCCAGATAGGTCTTGGCCTCGTTCACCCACTTTTCGGCCATCTCCGCATCATAATAGGGCACCATGTCATAGGGGGTGACCATCGTCGCGCTGGGTTCGATCACCTGCAGAAAGACCACGGTCGATTTCCGCAAGCTCGCCAGTTCCTCCACATAGGGCAGGATGGTCTCGGCCCGTTTGGAACCATCCAGTGGCACCAAGATGACATTGTACACAGATGTCTCCTTTCAAATGGCGGCAGGGCATGGCCCACTGCCGGCTGCGAATGGGTGGTTATGGATAGGTCCCTATCTTCACTCTAGGCGCAGCGCGCCGCGCAGACAACCGCCGGTTGACCGGTATTCCGCCTAGCCAGGTGGCTAGGCGCAGCGCGCCCGCCGTTAGCGGAGCACCGCCTCTGCCAACGCCGCCAGCCCGCCGAGGTCGTCCAAATCCAGCCATTGCAGCATCACCCGCTGCGCGCCTGCGGCTGCGATCGCGGCCAGTTGATCCTGCACGGCGTCCGGCGTCCCTACGACGATGCCGCGCGCCCGCAGGTCGGATGCGCTGCGGCCAGCCAACTTTGCCGACACCTCGGCATCGTCGCGGCCAAAGAGGATATTGGTCATCAACGAACGCCGCACCTGGGCCGGGTCGCGGCCCGCCTGCGCCACCAGTGCAGACAGCTTGCCGTTCAACTCGGCATAGCGCGCCGCCGGCACAAAGACCCCGTTCCATTCGTCGGCATAGCGCGCGGCCAGCGGCAGCGTGCGCCGCTCGCCGTTGCCGCCGATCAGCAAGGGCGGGCCGCCGGGCCGCGCCGGTCGCGGCAGCAGGATCGCCTCATGCAGCCGGTAGAAATCGCCTGAAAAGCTCACCGGCGCATCGCTGCGCAGCAGCCGTGTGATCACCTCCAACCCTTCCTCAAAGCGCGCCATGCGCCCCTTCACATCCAGCAGGTCATAGCCAAAGTTGGTATGCTCGCGCTCCTGCCAGCCTGCGCCCACCCCCAGCACCAGCCGCCCGCCCGACAGATCGTCCACATCCTTGGCCATGCGCGCCGTAAAGACCGGGTCGCGAAACGAGACGGGCGAGACCAGCGAGCCAAAGGCGATGCGCTGCGTATGGCTTGCCAACCAGGTAAGCGAAACCCATAGCTCCAGCGAGTCGATGTCCGGCGGCGACGCGTTGGTGAAATGATCCGAACGGAACAGCCCGGCGAAGCCCAGTTCCTCCACAGCGCGGGCGATGCGCTGAAAACGCGGCCAGTTCAGCCCATTCTGCCCCTCCAACATGATGGCGATGTCCATCCACAACCCTTTCTCTCTGCTTCTCTTTTCTGGACTTTGCGCTCTTTATGTCTTTGCGGTGAATATCTCTGCCAACTGGCTACTTGTGTGATTTAACCAACCGGCAGTGCGCCGCGCACCTGCGCGATCAGCGGGTCGATCTGCTCGATCTTGGCATATTCCGCGTCCCAAAACTCTTGCCCCGCCATCTGTTGGATATAGACCTCGCTGTAGCCGAAGCGCGTCCACAGGCCGGCTTTCATGCGCTGCAGCCGTTCGTGCGCGCCCGCCGCGCCCAGGTCGACGATCTCCCCCAGGCTTGCCCCCAAGAAGACGCTCTTGGCCCACATCTCCAGCGTCTCCTCGTCCGGCTCGCCGCCGCTGCGCTCATACAGCGCCCGGCTTACCGACGGGTAGCGGTCGTAGGAATCGGTGGCAATCGTCACCACATTCTCCTGTGGCCCCAGGCCCAGATATTTGGCCGTCTTGATCGCGCCGATGATGTTGCAGATGCAGCTTGGCCCCAGCTTGCCGACTAGCGCCTCTGCCGCCGCACGCGGCACGCCCAGCCGCTCCACCAAAACGTCTGTGCCGCTCTGCGTCACCGCCATGCCGCGCACCGCGTCCTCGTCGTGGATCAACATCAGCAGGTCGGTGTTGTAGATATTGTGGATCAGCGTCACCATCTTGTCGCCGATGCCTTCGATGCGGTGCTGGCCCTGCCCGCCGCAGAAAAGCGTGGGGCACTCGCGCGGCTCCAAGGCGACGACCTGGCTGTCGGCCCATAGCGACTTCACATAGTCGCCCGCGGCCAGCGTGCCGCCGCTGCCCGGCGCGCTCACAAAGGCGGCGACCTGGCCGTTGCCGATCCCCTGCACCGCTTCCACCACCGCGCCGCCGGTCACATGGCGATGAAAGCGGTAGTTGGGCAGCAGTTCAAACTGTGCCAAGACAACATACTGGTCGGGCTTGCTCACATACTCGCTGTGCGTCCGTTCCAAGGTCAGGATCACGTCCGACTCGGTGCCCGGAGTCAAGTCGAGCGCGCCGCCATATTTGCGAATGCGCGCATAACGTTCCGTGCTCATGTTGTCGGGCATCACCACCACCGTCTCATAGCCCTTGAGCTTGCCCACATAGGCCGTGCCGATGCCAAAGTTGCCGGTGCTCGGCCCGATCACCGTCCTGTCGCCGGGCCGCAGCCCGTGCAGCGTCTCCTCCTCGGCCAGCGTAGTATAGGCTGGCCCCACCTTCATGCTCCCGCTGGGAAAATTGCGCCCGCTGAGCACGACGATGTTGGCCTGCACGCCGGTCAACTCCCTGGGCAGCACCATGGCGTCGACCGTGTCGCCGGTGCGCTTCCAGTTGATGTTGAACAGATTGAGCGGGTTCAGCTCATCCTGGCGCGCCCGGTTGGCCGCGTCGCGCAGCGCCGCGGGCAGCAGCCGCGGATCGCGCATCTCGGCATAGGTGGGACCTGGGACAACTGGGACAATAGGTTGCGGCATAGGGGTATCCTCTTCGTTGAGTATCAAATATGCGCCGCAGCGCGCGAGGTTCACAGGACTCAAGCTCAGTCTACCTGCGCCATGCGCCGCCGTCAATTCAGCCCCAAACGCCCCACCGCGGCATGCACCGCTTCCAGCGACGGCGCGATCACCGTGGGTTCGCCCGCCGCGGCCATGGCCGCCTGCACATCTTTCAGCCCGCTGCCCGTGTTGATCACCACCACGGTTTCCTCCGGCTGGATCAACCCCTCGCGCAGCGCGGCCTGCACCCCGGCCCAGGCCGCCGCGCCCGCCGGCTCGGCAAAGACCGCGCCCAGCCGCGCCAGCGGCA